>JANOEV010000221.1:0-4888 GCA_031413695.1 Burkholderiales bacterium | reverse complement strand
GGCGGCTGGCGGCAGCATCAAGAGCGCATTGACGTTGTTGAGTTCGTTTGGCACGGCAAAGGTGCTGTCGAGTCCACGGACAACGACGCTGAACAATCAAACGGCCGTAATGAAAGTTGTTGAGAACTCCGTTTACTTCACCATCACCTCTACGGCCGGCACGACCAACAACGGCGTGACCACCCAGCCGACCTATTCGTCAACACCCAATATTGTTCCAGAGGGGTTTGTCATCAGTGTCACGCCACAAATTGGCGAAAACGACATTGTCACATTGAACATCCGGCCAAGCATTACCAAAATCGTCAACCGCATTCAGGACCCCAATCCGGGATTAATTATCACGACCACGAATGCGGTAGGTCTCGGCAGCACCGCGACCCAGATCGACAGCAAGATCCCGGTAATCCAAACACGCGAGTTCGAGACCGTGCTCAGGGTTGCATCCGGGCAAACAACCGTGCTTGGCGGATTGATGCAGGACAGTTTCAAAACGACCCGTGATGGCCTGCCGGTTTTGTCGCGCATTCCGATTTTTGGTGACGCAGTCAGTTATCGTAACGACGTCGGCAAAAAATCCGAACTCGTTGTTTTTATCCGCCCAATTGTTATCAAGGATGCAAGCGTTGAAACCGACCTGAGTGAATACCGTCGGTTCCTGCCGGATGGCCGCTTTTTCAAGGAAGCCGAGCCTACCAATCTGAGATTCAACCCGGCGATACCCGATCCGGTGCAGCCGAAGTAGTCGGGGACGACAATGAGTCTGCTCCTGGATGCGCTGAAACGAGCGGAAGATGCCAAACGCGCCAAGGCCGAGGCGGCATCTGGTGCGCCGCCCCCCGCCGCGATCCCGGATGTGGCGGCCGTGAGCCCCGGTCAATCGGCGGAGGGGCTGCCGGCGACGCGCGCACAGCGCAACTTCATAGAATCGGGCAGCGGGTCATTGGCGCCGCAATCGGACACGCCCGATGCTGACAATATCGCGCCGGACAACAAAATAAGTGTCGGCAGCCCGTTGCCTGATTTCCCAATGCTCACGCTTGAGCAAATTGATACACGACCGCCGGACGCTGTTGCACAATCAAACTTAAACCCGGCAGCCGCGCCCGCCGCACGCACCGGCATTGATCGCGCGGCGGCGCAGGTCAAGCCAAGGTCCGACGTTGATGCATCCCCAAACATTGGCGCCGCCGATGCATCCGGACAGAAAACCGGCGGGTCGATCGGCCTGTCAACCAACGAGTTTGTTTTGGCCGAATTATTAAGCTCGAATTTGTCGCCGGATGCGCCCGCACCCAAAGCGAGTGGCGCGCTGACACCATCATCCGCAACGGCGGCATTTCGCGCCGCGCGTAGTGTGGCCGGCCAGCCGGGGGCTGTGGTTCCGGCAAAGTCGGCCACCGCCCCAATGTCGCTCGAGGGTGATGAACACTTTGCGGAAGCGACGACAGTTGCAACACAAACGGCACAACGCGAAGCCGTGAAAAACGTGTTTGCCGTCAAACAACAGGGCACGGCGAGCGGGAAAGCGAAATGGGCGGTGCCAGTCATCGCCCTATCAATTGCCGGCGTCGGCGCAGGTGGATGGTACGTTTGGAACGAAATCAACAAATTTTCCCGGCCGACAATTGCCAAGGCGCCTGTTGGTGCGGCGCCATTGAAGCCGGCGACGGTTAGCCAACCGCCCGTCGTCGCTGCCGGCCTGCCGACACCGATGCCGGCCAACAGTGTCCAAACCGCCGAGCCGGCAAAAATTATATCGACGGCCATTGACACAACAAAAATCGAGATCCCCGCGGCCTTGCCACCGTTGTTACCCCCACCGGCGGCGGCCCTGCCGGTGCCAAAATCACCCGGCAAAACCGGCTCAAGCGGCGCATCCGCAACGTTTACGCTGCGCGAAACGCTTGCGCGAAATATTGAAGCATTGCCTGTCCCGCAAGACGCCACATCCAACGCGGTGACGTTGCGGCCGGCAACAAGGCCTGCGCCGCTCGCAATCAGCCCGGCGCTGGCCGCCGGCTATGACGCGCTCAACAACGGCGACTTTGCGCTGGCGAAGCGACATTACGCCGAAGCCATTGCTGCCGACACAAACAATGTCGACGCCAATCTCGGCTTTGCCACAGCCGCCGCGCGCACCGGCGAGATGGCGATGGCCGAGCGTTATTACCGGCGCGTGCTTGAGATCGATCCGCGCAATGTCACTGCGGCAACGTCGTTGCTGACGCTTGCGATTAACAGTGATGCGCTACCCGCCACAATAAATCTTGAAGGCGAGTTGCAACGCTTGATTGCGCTTGACCCAAGCGTGGCGGCCAGCCATTTTGCGCTGGGCAATTTTTATGCCGCCCAGCGCCGCTGGAGTGAGGCACAGCCGTTGTTTTTTGAAGCCGCGCGATTGACTCCCCAAAACCCCGACTATGCCTATAACCTGGCGGTCAGCCTGGATCAGCTTGGTCAGGCCAAAACGGCCGCTGATTTTTATCGTCGCGCCCTCAGCGCCAAGGGGCAGATCCAGTTTGATCGTGCTGCGGTTGAACGCCGCTTGCAAATGCTTGCCCCGAAAGGCGCCAACCAATAGGAAGATTCAAGTCGTTTTGTTGGACCAATTTGTAAATTCGGCGCCATCGCCGTCTCGTAAAATCAGCCGCCGTATTTTCACCCTTCATCAGCCGGATTCCAGTCAATGAATCAATCGTCCTCGCCACAATCACAACTTCCGCTCGGGCAGACACTGCTCGCACGCGGCGTGATTTCACAGGACCAGTTGAATATCGCATTGACCGAACAACGCAAGTCAAAGAGCCCGCTCGGCAAAACACTGGTGACACTCGGTTTTGTGACGGAGGCGACCATCCGCGACACATTGTCGGAAAGCCTTGGTCAGGTTGCGGTTGATTTGTCCAATACCGTCATTGACAGCACCGCACTGGCAATGGTGCCAAAGGACATGGCTAAACGTTTTCAGGTGCTGCCGGTCGATTACGACAAGAACACCCGCAAGCTGTTGTTGGCCGTTGCCGACCCGACCAACGTGGTGGCGCTGGATCAAATCCGGGTGTTGATCCGGGACGATATTCGCATCGAACAGGTGCTGGCGCGCGAATCCGATATTGCAATTGCAATCGAGCAGCACTACGGCTTTGAATTGTCGATCGACGGCATTTTGAATGAAATCGAAACCGGCGAAATCGACTACCAGAGTCTGGCAACCAACTTTGACGAATACAGCCAGCCGGTGGTTCGTCTGGTTGACGCGCTGTTGGCCGATGCCGTCAAGCGCAACGCATCCGATATTCACTTCGAGCCCGAGCAGGGATTCCTGCGCATACGCTACCGTATCGACGGTGTCCTGCGGCAGATTCGCTCGTTGCACAAGAATTACTGGAGTGCAATGGTGGTCCGGCTGAAGGTGATTTCCGGCATGAACATTGCCGAAACCCGCGCCCCGCAGGACGGCAGGATCTCGCTTTCGTTATCAGGCAGACAGGTTGATTTTCGTGTCGCGGCACAACCGACGACCCACGGTGAAAATCTGGTGCTGCGTATTCTCGACCGACAAAAAGGCATCGTTCCGCTCGAAGATTTGAATCTGCAGGAAAACGAACTGAAGATGCTGCGGCTGATGATGGCGCGCCCCGAGGGCATCATTCTGGTCACCGGCCCCACCGGCTCGGGAAAAACAACCACACTTTATTCAATCCTGAATCACGTCAATACCGAAGGCGTCAATATCATGACGCTTGAGGATCCGGTTGAGTACCCGATGGCAATGATCCGCCAGACTTCCGTCAATGAAGTCGCCAAACTGGATTTTGCCAGCGGCATTCGCTCCATGATGCGGCAGGATCCGGACGTCATTCTGGTCGGCGAGATACGTGATCAGGACACCGCCGAAATGGCGTTTCGCGCCGCAATGACCGGTCACCAGGTGTATTCGACCCTTCACACCAATTCGGCCATCGGCGCTATTCCACGACTGCAGGATCTGGGTGTGCTGCCAGACATCATGTCGGGCAACATCATCGGCATTGTCGCGCAGCGGCTGGTACGTCGTTTGTGCGGCAGTTGCAAGGAAGCGTTTCAGCCCGAAGACGACGGCATCCGTCGTGTGCTTGGCGTTGACGCCGACTGGAAGGGCGAAATCTACCGCCATGTCGGCTGCGAGGTATGCGACAACACCGGTTACAAGGGTCGTCTTGCGATCATGGAGTTATTCAAAATGGATACCGACATTGACGAGTTGATTGCCCGGCGCGCAACCGGCCGTGAAATCAAGGAGGCCGCACGCCGCCGCGGGTTTCGCTCGCTGGCCGAAGACGCCATCGCTCGGGTGCTGGCCGGCGACACCGACATTGATGAAATTTCGCGTATCGTCGATTTGACTGATCGCATCGAATAAAGAGCACCAACAATGGCCTCATACAGCTATCGCGCAATCGACGGGGACGGGGAGGTGCAAAGCGGCAATATTGATGCCGCGAACACGATCGATCTCGAGCTGCGGCTGAAGCGGATGGGCATGGACTTGATCCGGTTCGAGGCCATCACCAAATCGGCATTTTCCAGCGTCCGCCGCATCACGCGCAAGGAGTTGATCACATTCTGTTTTCACATGGATCAACTGCTGCGGGCCGGCGTACCAATCATCGACTCGCTCACAGACTTGCGCGATACCGTTGAAAATCAGGCGTTTCGTCAGGTCGTTGGCAGCCTGCTGGAGGATATTGAGGGCGGCCTGACTTTGTCCGAAGCCATGGCCAATCACCCGCATGCGTTTGACACGGTGTTTATCGCGTTGATCAAGACCGGTGAAAAAACCGGTCAATTGCCGGAGGTTCTCACGCAACTGACGGAAAACCTGAAATGGCAGGATGAACTTGCC
>JANOEV010000220.1:0-2969 GCA_031413695.1 Burkholderiales bacterium | reverse complement strand
ACCAAACACCTCGGCCGCTTTGGCGCGCGCCCGATTCCGCGTGCCAGCTTCTTGCAACACCTGTCAGAATGGATAAACTTGAGCGAGTTGCAATCGGTCTGGTCAAAATGAGTCGTACATCCGAATCGTCATAGACATCTTTCCAACAAACATGTCCAAGTTAAACGACCTCCCGTTCACCAAGCTGCAGTTCTACGCCACCGCACCCTATCCGTGCAGCTATTTGCCGGGTCGATTGGCACGATCACAAGTCGCCACACCGAGCTACATGATCGACACACAAATCTACGGCAATCTGGTGGCGGCCGGCTTTCGCCGCAGCGGCGCATTCACCTATCGCCCGTTTTGCGACCATTGCCAGTCGTGTGTGCCGGTGCGGGTGGTTGCCGGCGAATTTGCCCATAACCGAAGCCAGCGCCGTGTCGAAAAAAGCCACGCGAGCCTGATCAGCCGCGTCACCGAGTTGCGTTTTTCCCACGAGCACTACGCGCTCTACCGTCGTTACCAATCCAGCCGCCATCAGGGCGGCGGTATGGATCATGATTCGCGTGAGCAGTATTCGCACTTCCTGTTGCAAAGCAACGTCAATACGCGATTGGTCGAATTTC
This sequence comes from Burkholderiales bacterium, assembly GCA_031413695.1. Lineage (GTDB taxonomy): Bacteria > Pseudomonadota > Gammaproteobacteria > Burkholderiales > Usitatibacteraceae > UKL13-2. The sequence continues at coordinate 2,361 of JANOEV010000220.1, read as the reverse complement.
GCGACCACGGCGTATTAAAAATGGTTTCAATCGTCGATGAGTTGCCCGACGGTTTGTCGTCCGTCTATACCTTCTATGAGCCGGCCGACACCAACAAAAGCTACGGCACCTTCAGCATCCTGTGGCAACTCAGCGAAGCCAAACGTCGTAAGCTACCTTACGTATACCTCGGTTACTGGATCCGCGAAAGCCGCAAGATGAACTACAAGGCAAATTTTCAGCCGATCGAGGGCCTGGTGCAGGGACGCTGGACGCGGATTACGGCAGAGTAGAGAGTTGATTTAAGGTAGCGCCGATTGCCGCGCGATCACCGGCTGCAGCGCATTGTCGCGTCACTGATGAACCAGCATCGCGTTTTCATAGGATCCGCCGATGAAAAAAGGAGTCAGCCCCGGCCAAGTTGTTAAAAACTATCTGAAGCTCGCGGTCATCATTGGCATTCTTCCGTGGTCCTATTTCTACATCCTGCACCTCGCGCCGGTCATCAATCACGCGCTTGGTGTTGACCAGATGCGATTCATTCAGGCGGGCGTTTATCTCATCCCGATCATCCTGCCACCGTTGTTGCTCTATTCGTGGTTATCAAAAGGCGATGAAGATGAATACGAATAGCCCGGCGTTTTTTGGTCCAGGTGCCGTGCGCATGAACAAATGTGTTGGCCCCTATTGAACACCATTCACGTCGGAACACTAACGCTTGAACCACAGCTCGCCAGCCATGCCGCGGAGATGTTTGTCGTTCTCAGCGACCCGGCGATCTACCAATTCGAAAATGCACCACCAGCGTCATTGGAATGGCTTACCCAACGCTTCACCAAACTTGCGTCGCGGCGTTCGGGAGATGGTAACGAGCAATGGTTGAATTGGGTGGTGCGTCTGCCATCAGGTGAATTGACCGGGTATGTACAGGCGACCGTCACCAACCAGGGGTTTGCGTACGTTGCCTATGAATTCGCCAGCCAGTATTGGCGGCGCGGCATTGGCAGCGCGTCGGTCGGCGCGGTGTTGGATGAGCTGGCGGCAAACTATGCGGTGCGAACCGTAATCGCAGTACTAAAAGCGCGCAACTTTCGGTCGGTCGCGTTGTTGCAACATTTGGGGTTTACCGACGCCCTGCCGGCCGGCCTGAGCCACATCAAATGTGAGCCCGATGAACGGCTCATGGCCAGGCCGATCGATCGCGGCGAATAGCGCGAAATGTGTTGACTAGCGTGCCGTTTCGGCACTTTCTGGCTGAAACCACGCGTTATATCTTGTGTTTCAATTTTGTGAAACGATGCGCCCGCTTGAGCCTATGCTGCGGCTGACAGGCTGGATTTGTGTCACGTTCGTGGCCCTCTGCACGGCGCAAAATCACGGGCGCATCGGATCAACCCGCCGTTCGCGCATGCGATAGATTTTATCAATCGCAGATATCCAATCAATCAATTTTACGGCGATGGTGCCAGCCCGTATTCTTCAGCCATTGCTTAATTACGCCACTGGGCCCATCCTTACGTGCACGGTTAAGCGCAACCCTAACAACCAACGGAGAGAATCATGTCAAACGAAGCCAAGTGCCCTTTTTCGGGCGATGCCGGTAGCCAAGCCGTATCAGGTGCGCAAAACAACGCCAGCTGGTGGCCAAATCAGCTGAATTTGAAAATGCTGCACCAACAATCGGCCAAGTCCAATCCGATGGGCACCGACTTCGACTACGCCGAGGCGTTCAAGACGCTTGATCTCGATGCCGTGGTCAACGATCTCACCGCGCTGATGACCGACTCTCAAGACTGGTGGCCGGCGGACTACGGCCATTACGGCCCGTTTTTTGTACGCATGACCTGGCACGCCGCCGGCACCTATCGCATTGCCGATGGCCGTGGCGGCGCAGGCACCGGTGCGCAACGTTTTGCCCCGCTCAACAGCTGGCCGGACAACGGGAACCTCGACAAGGCGCGGCGATTGTTGTGGCCTATCAAACAAAAGTACGGCGCCAAACTTTCCTGGGCCGATCTGTTGGTGCTCGCCGGCAACGTCGCAATGGATTCGATGGGCTTCAAGACCTTCGGTTTTGGTGGCGGCCGCGCAGACATCTGGGAGCCGGAGGACGATGTCTACTGGGGCCCGGAAACCACTTGGTTGGGCGACGAGCGCTACAGCGGCGACCGTGAGCTCGCCAACCCGCTCGGCGCCGTCCAGATGGGCTTGATCTATGTGAACCCGGAAGGTCCCAACGGCCGCCCTGATCCGATCGCCTCGGCGCGCGACATTCGCGAGACGTTCGCCCGCATGGCGATGAACGATGAAGAGACGGTGGCGCTAGTCGCCGGCGGTCACACCTTTGGCAAGGCCCACGGCGCCGGTGACCCGGCTCACGTC
>JANOEV010000219.1:0-8971 GCA_031413695.1 Burkholderiales bacterium | reverse complement strand
GGGTTCTGCCCAATTCAACCGTCAATTGCACCGGAATATCAAGAATGAGATCGATATCAGACCCGCTGCCGGCATTGTTTGCGCCGGATTTGGTGATCTGCTGAAAAACGTGCGGCTGTTCAGCCTCGGTAACGGCGTCATTGGGGTCGATGTCGCCTGCCGCTTGTTGTTCAGCGATGGCGGCAGCCCAATCATCTGCAGCAGCGTTTGCTGATGCACTGGTAATAGAATCTTCAGGCATCTTTGCCTCCTTGAGCGAATTTTTCCTGCGAAACGTTCATGACTTGGTTGATTTTTAATGCGTAACGATTATTCAGGGTGCCGTACTTGCAATCAAACAACGGCACGCCGTCGACACTGGCCATGATTGATTCACGCAGCGTTAACGGGACAAAATCGCCGACGCCCAGCTTGAGCAAGTCTTCAATGGTGGCGCGTGTCGCACCGAGTTCGGCAACCAGATCGACTTCAGCCATTTGTACCTGATTGGTGAGTAGCTGTAGCCAGCGGTTGTCGGTCGATTGACCATCCCCTTGCAGCGTTGAATACAGCACGTCGCGAATCGGTTCAAGCGTTGAATACGGAATACAGATAAAGATATCGCCGCCGGCATCACCAAATTCAAGCGTGAATTTGGTGGTCACCATGATTTCGGACGGCGTTGCGATGTTGGCAAACTGCGTATGCATTTCCGAGCGCTGATATTCGAGTTGCAATGGATAGACGCCCGCCCACGACTTTGCATATTCGACCGTCAGTACTTCAAGCATGCGCTGGATGATGCGTTGTTCGGTAAGTGTGAATTCACGGCCCTCGATACGAGCATGGTTGCTGCCGCTGCCGCCAAACATCGAGTCGATGATGGTGAAGACCAGTTTCGGATCCATGATCACCAGACCGGACCCGCGCAGTGGTCGGACGCTCATGATGTTGATGTTGGTCGGTACCACCACGTCGCGCAAGAATGCGCTGTATTTGAGCACCCTCACCGGGCCGATCGACAGCTCGGGTGTCCGGCGCATGAAGTTAAAAATACCGATGCGGAAATTGCGCGCAAAACGTTCGTTGATAATCTCGAGCGTCGGCATTCTGCCGCGAACAATACGCTCCTGGTTGGCGATATCGTAACTGCGGATGCCGACGCTGTCGTCGTCCGGCGCAGCGTCGTCGCCGGCCGGTGCGCCGTTCATGCCATCGAGCAGCGCGTCGACTTCATCTTGGGAAAGAAACTGTGGTGAGGTTGCCATGGGGGTCGGATTGTCGGCGGTCGGCGGTTTTGGTTGACTTTGGTGTCGGGCTGCTTATGCGGCTGTACCGGCTACTGCATGACAAAGTGCGAAAAGTGCACGTCAACCAATGCCTGGCTGGTTTCCGGCAGGTCCATCGCTTTGCGTGCATCGGCCAGGATTTCTTTTGCGAGCATGACCTTGCCTTCGCGGCCGCCGAGATCGGCGGCGGATTTTGACGAAAGCGTCATCAGCACACGGCCGCGAATCGCCGGCAGGTGTGCTTTGATGGCATCACCGGTGGCTGAATCAGCGGCTTCAATTGAAAATACCACCTGTGCATAACGCTCGTTTTCCTTGTCCGCCAGATTGACGGTAAAGGATTCGAGCGGAATAAATGTTGGTTTGACCTTGGGGTCACGCTTTTGGGCCGCCTTGTCGTCACCCTTGGCGCCGCCGTCCGCCCTTGCGCCGGCTTTGCCTTCGGCGGTGACTTCGGCAGGTTTTCCCTTCAGCATAAAAAATGCACCGGTACCGCCTCCCGCCAATGCGAGAACCGCGACCGTAATGATGATTATTTTCTTTTTCTTGCCACCGGCAGGTGGCGCAACGTCTGGCGTTTCTGCTGCGACCGTGGACATGTCAGGTGCCTTTGTCAAAAGGAGGTTGAAGCGTTGAAGAAAGTGGAAAATCCCGGATCAGACCCGGCATTTTGTTGCCTGATTCCGACAATCAAATTATGGAAATATCGGCCTGCGGTGAGTCGCCGGAAAAAGGGGTAAAAAGCGGCCTATCTTGCCGCCGCCGGTCTTGACACGTCGATGCGGGAATGGTTTGACGAAAGGTCGCGCAGCTATGCAAACGTATCGACCCCGCCAAGTCGGGTGACGATTGTTCGCGTAACCGGCAATGGCTGCGCTTGAAGGTCCGGTTTGTCACCGGCCGAAGCGTTGGTTTTGGGTGTTGACGAGGCGTTTTCACGGCCTCCGGATTGGCTGCCCTGACCGACACTGGATTGTGTCAGGCTGATGCCGGTGTCGGACAACATTTGGGCCAGTTGTGGCAGTGACTGCTCAAGCGCCTGTCTCGCTTCCGGGGTCGACGCCACAAACGCAACGCAGGCGCTCTTGCCATGCATGTCAATGGCGATGTCAATCGGTCCCAAATGCTCGGGATTGATTTTAAGTGTTGCCTCGGCAATATCACGATCGGTGAGTTTGATGACCGTTCGGCCAAGCTCACTCGCCCAGCCCGGTTGTCCAAGCGGCGTACCCAGAGTCGATGTTACGATCGCTGCTGCAATGCCCGGTGGTGCAGGCGGCGGCATGGCTGGTGTAGTTGCGGCAAGCGCGGCAGTCTGGATGGCCGAAACCAATCCATTCAGCGGACCGTTATCTGGGGTTTTTTGGGTTGGTGATTTTGCATCCGCCACGCGTGTTGTGGCGGCCGTATTCATGCCGCGAAATTCATTGTCCGCAGCGGTGTCGGTATGTCCCGCGTTTTTGATGAGCGCGCCACGTTCAGTATCGGACTTGTCCATCGCACTGGTTTGCGCGCCGGTCTTGCCCGTGTCATCAGTCGCCGGCAATGGATTTGCCACCGTTGTGGCCCGCCCGGCGGCGATAAATTGTCGTTCGGTGCCGATCTTGTCGGGTAACCCGATCTCAACGGCGTCCTTGCGGCGCGGCAGCTGATCGGTGGGTGTGAATGTCGTCGGTACCAATGTCGCCGCAATAATCTGCATGCCGGCGTCCATAGGCGGGCCGGTAAGGCCGGGATTGGCGATCAAATCTTGCACAACAGACTGACTGGTGTCACTGGCCAAACCTGGATCGGATGCCTGTGGCAGTAATCGCCAGAACGCTGTCAACGCGTCATTTTCATTAGCATTGTTTTCGGTAGTCATAGCCGTGGTCGTTTGCCGGCTTGGCGGCACAATGACCGGCTTGGTCAGTCGTGCTTTACCATTGCGGTCAACCGGGGCAAACTGTGCATCCATATTTTCAACCGGCCAACTGTCGGGGCCGGCATCGGGCAAAGGGTCTGCTTCGTTAACGGCAGCCGACGCGCGACCGTCCGGTGACGGGGCACGATTGCCATTCATCGCGGCATTCGCATCACGCATTGCTTCATTAAAGCCGGCATTTGCCGCAGAGCCGGTCAGTGCCGACAAGGCGGGATTGGTCGGTGACGATGAGCGAATGTTTGTAATAACCGGGGCGAGTGTTTGCATTTCTAATCAGTAATTGAAATGGTTTTTTTTGATTTCGGCGATCGATTCATCGCGGAAGAATCAGTGTGCGCGCGGATGTTCAGCAGTGCGCCTGGCATGACTGCGCGATGCAAATTCGTCGTCAGCTTTTTGCGCGCGTTTTGCCTCATCCATGCGCGCTTCTTCCGCGCGTTTGTCACGCAGCGTCTCAAATGAGCGCATCTTGCGGTGAGCGTTGGATTGCTCAACGCGAATTTCTTCACAGCGGGTTTCCCACATCGCAACATCCCGCCGTTGATGATTGAGCGCCGCATCCAATTTGGCGATGAAGGTGGCAAAGTTACGGTAGCCGTCGCTGCTGGTACCGCCAGCCGCGCGTTTGGCGCGCTGCTCCGCATAATCGGCGCAGTACTTTTCCAACATCGCCAATTGTTCTTGTGCCCCGCGCAAACGGGTCATTGTGTCTGCCAGGCGTTTGGATTGTTGGCCGCGTTCCTTTTCGGCCATGTCAACCAGAATTGAAAAAATCGTATCTGACATTTGTGTGCTCCTTATCGTGAAATCGACGTCGGTTGACCGGTCATGGCAAAAAGGGCATCGCTCGCGTCCGAAAGCGTGCTCTTTTCATGCATATGCTGCTGCAGGAAGCGGTTGATTTCATCCTGATACAAGATGGCTTCGTCCAACAACGGGTCGGTGCCGGCAACATATGCGCCGACTGCGATCAAATCGCGGTTGCGTTGGTAGCGGCTGATCAGTGCCTTGACATGCCGGGCACTTTGCATTTGCGCCTCGGGGATCACGGCGTTCATGACCCGCGAGATCGATTGTTCGATATCGATTGCGGGGTAATGTGCCGCCTCTGCCAATTTGCGCGACAGTACAATATGTCCATCGAGGATGGCGCGTGCACTGTCGGCGATCGGATCCTGCTGATCGTCGCCCTCGGTCAATACGGTGTAAAACGCGGTGACGGAACCCTTGCCGTCTTCACCCATTCCCGCACGTTCGACCAGACCCGGCAGTTTTGCAAACACTGATGGCGGATAGCCCTTGGTCGCAGGTGGTTCGCCAATGGCAAGGGCGATTTCGCGGTGCGCCATGGCATAACGTGTCAGCGAATCCATCAACAACAGCACATTCTTGCCCTGATCGCGAAAATATTCGGCAATCGCCGTGGCGTAGGTGGCACCCTGCATGCGCATCAATGGCGGCAAATCGGCGGGGGCGGCGACAACCACGGCGCGCTGCATACCCTCGTCACCAAGGATATCGGTGATAAATTCCTTGACCTCGCGTCCGCGCTCACCAATCAATCCGACCACAATCACGTCGGCGTTGGTATTGCGCGCCATCATTCCCAGCAACACACTTTTACCGACCCCGGAACCGGCAAAAAGACCGATACGTTGTCCGCGGCCGACCGTGAGTAGCGCGTTGATTGCGCGCACCCCGACATCAAGCGCTTGACGAATCGGCTCACGGTCTATCGGGTTCAACGGCCGTGAGCGAATCGGCCGTTGTTCGACGCGAATCAGTGCACCGCCCCGATCGAGGCACTGACCGTTTGGCCCGACCACGCGGCCCAACAGTCCAAAGCCCATCGGTAGGTGCCGCGTTTTATCCTCCGGCCTGCGCCACGGATGGTGGTAATAACCGGCGACTGGTTTGGCGGTCATCGCCTCAGTCTGGATAACGTCTGCGCCAGGCGCCAGCCCGTAAATATCATCTACGGCCATCAAAAATAATCGACCTTCGCCAAAACCAACCACCTCGGCCTCGACCGTTTCGCCCTTTGCGTTGGCACCGGACTGGACAATCTGGCAGGTCGAACCAACCGGCAGGCAGAGCCCTACTGCTTCCATGACGATCCCCGACACACGTGTCAACTTGCCGATCCGCACCAGCGGCTGCGGCACATCAACGTGCATTTGGTGGTCGAGCAGGAACTGTGACCATTTGTTTTCGGCGGGAACGCGCGGCGCGCTAGCGATCTGTGGCGACATTGTCCTGACCGTTTTCAGATGTTGATGCCGCCGGTATGCTGTAGCCCATGCTGGCCAGCGCCTGCTTGAATCGCGTTTCAACCGTGGCGTCGATGGTCATTGATTCACTTTCGACCCGGCAGCCACCACGCGTGATGGTCGGGTCGGCATCAATGCGGCAACCACGGATGGCCAGCATCTCTGTATTCGCGGTACGAACCAGGGCGATATCGGCCGGGTGCAGCCAGATCACCGGGTGCATGGCGCGTTCGGCCAGGTTTGACAGTGCCTCGCGCGCAACCTGGGCAACAGACCCGGCATTGACCGACAGATCGGCACGTATGACCTGTCTGGCAATCTTGAACGCAAGGTCGGTCAACGTTTGGGCGATGTTTTGTTCGATGCCGGCAAACTGCTTTTGCATCGCGCCGATCACATTGTCCAGTGCGGCTGTGGATTGCTCTTGTTGCAGTCCATGTTCGCGCAACTGGTGGGCTGCACCGGCGCGAAATCCCTCACCGAGCCCCTGTCTGAGACCGCGCTGATATTCGGTTGCTGGTGCGTCGCCGGGTTTGGCGGCAAAGCGCGTACCCGCGCCGTTGGCGCTGTGGCTGAGTGCGTCGAATTGCCAGTTGACGGCGTCAACAACACTGTCGGTGCGGATAAATTTAGACGTATGCATCTTCACCCTTTGCGCCCAATGAGATCTGGCCGTCTTCGGCGAGTCGTCTCACCGCCTTCAGGATTTCTTTTTGCTCCGATTCAACATCGGAGACCTTGACCGGACCGCGTGACTCGAGTTCCTCCTTGAGCATTTCCGCCGCACGGGTCGACATGTTCTTGAATATCTTTTGTCTGATCTCTTCCGTCGCACCCTTGAGTGCAACCGTGAGGGAGTCGGTTTGGATTTCGCGCAGCACCAGTTGGATCGCGCGGTCATCAAGATCGAGCAGATTGTCAAAGGTAAACATCTGTTCTTCAATTTTGGTGGCGAGGTCGGCGTCGTACTCACGAATCGACTCGAGCGTTGTTTGTTCGACCGACGCGCCCATGAAGTTGAGAATGGACGCGGCACTCTTGACGCCACCTAGGGTGGACTTCTTTAGTTTGTCGCTTCCCTGGATCAGTTTCGACAAAACATCATTCAATTCATTGAGCGCCGCCGGCTGAATGCCGTCGATGGTGGCGATACGCAACAACACATCGTTGCGGGTGCGCTCGGGAAATTTTCCCAGCACATCAGCGGCCTGATCCTGTTCGAGGTGAACAAGGATCGACGCGACAATCTGCGGGTGTTCGTTTTTGATCAATTCATTGATGGTGTCGGCATCCATCCATTTCAGCCCTTCGATGCCGGAAACGTCACGGCCCGCAAGAATCCGGTCGATCAGAAAGCCGGCCTTGTCTTCACCAAGCGCCTTGATCAATACGGTTCGAACGTATTCGTCCGTATCAGAAACCAGGGATGGATTACTTTCCATATCTTCGGTAAACGTATCGATGACGTTTTCAATCTGTTCGCGGCTCACCGTCTTGAGCCGGGACATGGTTTCGCCGAGTTTTTGCACCTCCTTGGGGGACAAAAACTTGAAAACTTCAGCCGCCTGCTCGTCACCAATCGACATGAGCAGAATTGCGCTATTGGTTAGTCCTTCTTCATCCATTTTTGCCTACCCATTGACGGACCACGCTGGCGACGACCGCCGGATCACTTTTGGCAACATCGCGAAGTCCCTGCATTCTGTCCGCGCGTGGCGAAGGCAGGACGGCAACTTCATCCGGCGAGGGAAGGGCCGCTTGATTGACACTGCGCATTGCGTCTGCCGGACGCGCCATACTCAGTTGCTTCATGGCCGGACGTACCACGCCGAATACCACAAAGGCGATGCCGAGCAACATGGCGAAGCCCTTACCGACTTCGCGTGCAAGCGCTTTGGTGTCAGCCTCCTGCCACCACTGGACAGGGGTGGCGGCGGTTTGCAACTCGATCGAGAACGGTGCATTGACAACATTCACCGAATCACCCCGTTCTTTGTTGAAGCCAACGGTTTCGCGCACCAGCGAACTGATTTGCGCAAGCTCGGCCTCGCTAAGTGGCGCGTAGGTATCCTTCCCAGCGGCGTCGGTGGTCTTGCGGTGATTGACCACAACCGCAGCCGACAGCCGTTTGACCGAGCCGGTCTGGTTCTTGATGCGGCGGACGGTTTTATCAACCTCATAGTTGGTCATCGCCTCGCGACGCCCGCTGCCGCCGGCTACCGCTGCTCCTGCCGCCCCGTTCGTGCCTCCGGCTATTGGTGCGGTCGGCGATGACGGCGGCTGGTTCGACAATGCGCCGGGAACACCACCGGCACCCGCTGCATTTGTTCCATTCGATCCATTTGACTCGGCAGTCGACTGGCTGCGGATGGCGGCTTTTGTTTCGGCGCCTTGATTGGGCGCAAACAGCTCGGCGGTCGATTCAACGACACTAAAGTCGATGTCAGACGTGACCTGGGCGCGCACATTACCGCGTCCGACAATTGGTTCGACCAGATCGAGGATACGTTTTGCATAGCCGTCGTCGACCTCGCGTGCATAACCCAGTTGCGCCGGGTCGAGTTGTCCGGCCATGCCGCTGTCGGGGGCCTGTGAGAGCAAGGTACCGCTTTGGTCAAGTACGGCAACACTTTTTAGCGACAATTCCGGAATACTCGACGACACCAGGTGGACAATGCCCGCCACCTGTGCGCGGTCCAATGAGCGTCCGGAATGCAGATTGACAATGACCGAGGCTGTCGGTTTTTGCTGCTCCCGCAGAAATACCGATTGTTTCGGCATGGCCAGATGAACCCGTGCGCTTTGTACGGAGGCGAGCGACTGGATGGATTTGGCGAGTTCACCTTCGAGGCCGCGCTGGTAGTTCACCTGCTCCTGAAATTGCGTCGCACCAAATTTCTGGCCCTCCATCAATTCAAAACCGACCGTGCCGCCTTTTGGCAGCCCTTGCGACGCCAGGCGCAAACGCACGTCGTGAACTTTGTCAGACGGAACAAGAATGGCGCCGCCGCCGTCCGCATGCTTATAGGGGATATTCATTTGTGACAGCTGCGCGACGATTGCGCCACCATCTTTATCAGCCACATTGGCAAACAAGACGCGGTAATCAGGCTGTTGTGACCACATCACCGAGGCGACGACCAGCGCAATCAGCGCGGCGACCCCCACCAACAGGGACAACATCGATTTGTTGGGCATCATGCCGGGCCCGTTGCCCGACGCATTTGGTCGGGCGGGTCGGGTGGCCACTTGGGTTGATGCTGCTTCTGCGTTTGCCATTGCGATCTTTGCCTGTAGTTACTGGGACACAGGCATTATCAGCAGCGCTACGGTGCGCGAATGCCGTGAAAAGGCTGGAAAATAGCGGACAATTCAGCCAATCCCCCGATACCTCGCAACCGTATAGTCACCGCATTATCAATTTCGCCGCGTCCATGGACGGCGAAGCTGCCCAGGAGGGCCAATGAATTCAATCTCGTTATCCACCTTGCCGCTCAGTGGCATCAATG
>JANOEV010000218.1:0-2199 GCA_031413695.1 Burkholderiales bacterium | reverse complement strand
GGGCAGCGGCTTTCTTCGCGACTTCGGCCTGGTCGAACTCGGCCAGTAGTGCTTCAAGTCGTTGGCGGAGGGCTGCTTCACCTTCACATTCGGCGTCGAGCCAGGCCGCGCGTTTCGCAGCGGGCTTGCTGAGCGCAAGCTGGAACAGGAGGGCTTCGCGGTTAGGGTTCATGGCTGTTTGCTCTCCACTTTCTCCTTGGCTTCCTTCGCAGCGATCTCTTCAAACGAAGGCGCTCGCAAAACGTGCAGCGGTCCTTTGCCGCCGCCCATGACGAACATCCGCGAATCCGGCGAGAAGGCCAGGTAGTGCGGTGGCTCGTTCTCGAGCGTGAAACTGGCGATCTCACGGAACGTGGGCAGATGCCACAGTTTGACTGTCCGGGTGCTTGACGACGCGAGGGTTTTGCCGTCGGGCGAGACAGCCAATTTAGCAACGGCCCCTTCATGCCCAATGATCTTCACCCGTGCCCGTCGCTCACGGATGTCCCAAACGATGATCAGGCCATCTTGGCCGCCAGTAACCAGGGTATTGCCGTCCGGAGCGATGACCAAGCTGGCAATAAACATTTTGTGACCATTGAGATCACCTAGCTGCCGCCCGCTGATGCGATCCCATACCACCGCCTTCGTGGAGCCATTGTCCACCGTCACAAAATGCTTTTCATCCGGCGAGAATGCGAAATTGTCAAAGTTTGCCTCGAAGGCCGCTAGCGCCTGGCCATCATCAACATTCCAGAATCGCAGTTGCCGGCCCGACCAGGTGGCCAACGTTTTCGTGTCGTGCGAGAGGACGGCGCCATTGATTTCCCCGCTCGCTCGCAGAGTAGTTTGTGACCGAACCGAACGCGATCTGGTATCCCAGAACGTGAGGGTGCCGGCACCCTCCAGGGTTATCAAACCCTTCGCCCCATCATACAGCGCGAGCGGTTCAGCGGGAGCTTCGGATAAAAGTGTGGGCTGGGCAGTAGCGGTGTCCCACAAGACCACCGGTCCGCGGGAATCCATGGCGACCAGCATTGAGGTGTCCTGCGAAATCAACGGGGCCGAACCAACCCCCTGGATGAGAGTGGCCGGTCTTTCCGGATGCACGGGCCAAAGCATGATCGTTTCATCTTTGCTGCCGGTCACGAGGGTTTGGCCGTCCGGCGTGAACTTTACGCCCCAGACTTCGTCTCCGTGACCGCGCAGGATACCTTTGGTTTGCCAGCTTCCCACGTCCCATAGATGCACGGTCTGGTCCGAACTCGCGGTCGCCAGAATTTTCCCATCAGGAGAGAAGGCCATGTCCCAAACCATTCCAGTGTGTCCGGCGAGGTTAGTCAAAACGCGCTGCCCCGCCAGATCCCAGACGAGTAGATCTCCGGCCCAATAACTCACCACGAGATTTTTCCCATCAGGAGAGAAGGCCATCGACTGGACGGTAGCTGCCTTGGGCAAGTGACCGACGGATTGTTGGGAAGCCAGATTCCACAGAGTTACACCTTGGTTCTGGCCACCCAGCGCGAGCATGCTCGCATCCGGAGAAAAAGCGACCCGGGCGCCGCCGCGCGGAATCCGGGCCACTTCCCGGTTGGCAACGTAGTCCCACACTGTCACGTCCTTTCCGGCGCCTGGGTAAAAGTCTCCGCTGGAGCCGTAGGCGAGCAGATTACCCGAGGGCGCAAAAACCACTGCCGGAACATCTCCGTCGAAAGTAGCCAGTAACCGCAAGTTTGTCGCGTCCCAGAGGGTAACGCCTTTCCCAAAGAGGCCAGCCGCGAACACTTTGCCATCCGGTGCGAACGCAACCGAATACAGCGGAGCTTGGAATTTTAACGTCGAGATCAGCCTGTGCGAGACGAGATCCCACAGGCGCACCGTCCGGTCTTGGCTGCCGGACAAAATGGTCTTGCCGTCGGGCGACAGGGCAATGGACACGACGACTCTGGAGTGGCCGCGCAACGTGGCAAGAGTGTCCCCTCGTGCGGCTTCCCACAGGTAGCGCCATTCAAATCCACGAACATCTGTCCGACCGGGTGCAGGCCGATGACCATCCAGCAAGGCACGCGCGTAGCCCAAGCTTCCAACCTTGATCGCCTGCTGAGCGAGGTTCATGTCGGCGGCATAGAGGTTTTGGCGCGCAGCCAGTTCGTTTTCTTCCGCCTTTTTGCGCTCAACCGTCTCGCCTGCGCGCGCGCGATCCGCATCTTCACGAAGTCG
>JANOEV010000217.1:0-1894 GCA_031413695.1 Burkholderiales bacterium | reverse complement strand
GAGTCGGCGCCGGAAGCGGCGAACTCGGCGAAATGCTGGGCCGGGTTGGCGACCATCAGATGGCAGTCGAGCACCCCACCCGCGTCGTGGATCGTCGGCGCGATCGAGCGCAGGACGACCGGACCGATCGTGACCGGCGGGATGAAATGGCCGTCGCCGACGTCAAAGTGGAAAATGCGGCAGCCGGCCCCGAGCAACGAGTCGATCTGCTCACCGAGGCGGGTGAAGTCGGCGGCGTAGAGCGAAGGCTCGATTTCGCCGCCGTCCCGAATCCACGTCTCCCATCCCATAGCGCGATCCTAGAGGCTTGATGTGGATGAGGAGTGCGTTTGGGGCGGCTCTGCACCAAGGAGCGTGTTCGACACGGTCGGCGTTAAGGCCGGTGGCCTTGATGCCGACCGTGGCGGACGCGATCCGCCGCGTGCAGGGCCGCATCCAGGCGTGCTCACAGTTCGCATCGAGCCCCTAGAGTAGCCCTCATCGTGCATCGTGTCGGTGAGCACCCCGTTCCAAGCGGCCCTCTGGCCCCGCGCTGGCTTGCGTGGTCGCTCGAGCCCCAGCGCGCCGGTGCGACGTCGGTCGCTCGCGTCGTGGTCGAGAACGCGGGCACGGCGACGTGGCGCTCCCACGGTACGGACGGAGTTCAGGCGTCGTTCCACTGGCTCGACACGCTCGGCAATCCGATCGTGTGGGATGCAGAGCGGACGCCGCTTCCGGGTGCTGTCGCCCCCGGCGAGCAGGCCGAGATCCTCCTGCCAGTCGAGGCCCCCAGGCCACCAGGCGCCTACCGGCTCGCCTTCGATCTCCTCGAGGAACACCGATTCTGGTTCGAGGAAGTCGGCTGCACCCCGCTCACGATCGACGTGGATGTCGCGCCGCGGATCAGCGCCCGGCGACTCGGCGTGCGCATTCACGGGGGAGCCGACCCCGGGACAACAGCGGCGCTCAACGCACAGAACGAAGCCATCGTGGAAACGGACGCCGCCGCCGTCGCCCACCTCGTTGCGGGCTCCCTCCCCGGGCCCGACTGGTCGACCGTCGTGCTCGATGCGCACGCAGAAGGGTGGCGAGCCGTCGGGACGGCGATCCTCCCGAGCGGACGCGATCGACAACTCGGGCCGTGGAGCGTCGGTGGGGGCCGCAACCCACGATTCGCCCACCCGCTGCTGTTGCCCTCGCTGCTCGACGACCTCGAGCCGTCCGAGCACCTTGGGCTCCCGGCCTACACCGGCAGGGAAGGGCTGTTCGACGCTCGCGCCGCGATCACACTTCCGCGGCGATCCGATCGTCGACGGCGTTGAACACTGCTGCTCCGGCGGCCAGAGCAACCAGGGTCTCGACCACGAGATAGATGAGGTTGGCGGTCGACGGCACCTCTCCGAGGAAGAGCGGCGCGCGGAAGCACTCGATTACGGGCGTCAGCGGATTGCCCCACTGCAGCAGGTCGAGCAGCCAGGGGTGGTCGGCCGCACCCGGAAGCTGGTCGAGGCTGTAGAGAATCGGCGTCAGGAAGAACAGGGGCAAAAGCAGCGCAGCGACGACGAACTCGATGTCGCGGTAGATCGCGTTCGCGGACGCAACGGCGAGTGAAAGGCCCGAGACGAACGCGACAATCACCACCGCAATCGGAAAGACGAGCCACGCGGTCGAACGCGAGTCGGGGAGCACGATCATCGCCAGCACAAAGACGATTCCGGTCATCACCGCGAAGGCAACGAGCTGCGTGGCGACGATCGACAGCGGAACGAGCTGCCGCGGAAAGCGCACCTTGCGATTGAGGCTCGCGTTCTCGAGCAGGCTGCGCGCCGACGACTGTAGGGTCGTTGCGAAGAAGACCCACGGAGGCAACCCACAGAGGAGGAACAGCCAGTAGTTGTCCACGTCCGTCGTAGGC
>JANOEV010000216.1:0-6120 GCA_031413695.1 Burkholderiales bacterium | reverse complement strand
GTGGCGACGTAGTTGAGGCCGTCGGCAACCGAATGGTCGCGTGCGTAGTTGAGCATTTCTTTGATGCCACGAATCGCAAGCGGCGACTTTTCGGTGATGGTCGCGGCAATCTTGCCGACACCATCCATCAACGCTGCGTTCGATTCATAAACCCGGTTGACGAGTCCGATCTTTTCCGCCTCCATGGCGCCGACGCTGCGGCCGGTGTAGGCCAGTTCACGGACAACCGACGGGTTGATGATTTTTGGCAATCGCTGCAGCGTGCCGACATCGGCCGTCATGCCGATATCGATTTCTTTGATCGAAAAGGTGGCGTCAGGACTCGCATAACGCATATCGCAACACGACACCAGATCAATCGCGCCACCAATACACACGCCGTGAATGGCGGCGATCACCGGCTTACGGCAACGCTCGATCGAGGTCAGGGTGTCCTGCAAATCCAGAATGATGTGACGCAATTTTTCATGCATGCGTGCTTCATCGGTATCTTCGATTTGTTTGCCCAGCGCCATCATCATGCCCAGATCGATGCCGGCACAAAAATTCGCGCCATTACCGGAAATGATTGCCACCCGCACCTCGGGCGTTTCGTCCGCCCATTTCATCGCCAAACGAATCTCATTCCACATCGGCGCATTCATCGCGTTCACCTTGTCAGGGCGGTTGAGCTTGATGTGGGCGACGTGGTTACTCAGGGATGTTTCGAGGGTCGTGAACGACATGGTCGGGGGCGGGTCGTGGGCGACCCGACTTGGCAAGGGTAATGCGGGAAATGTAGCACAACTCCCGATACCGGCAATTCATGTGTCAATCACATGCTTGCGGCAGGTCCCAGGTGGCGTATGCCAAAATCAGGCTCGGGATTAGCGACCGCCAATTTGGGTGGATGCCGCGCCCGCAAAGCCGGCCATCCTGTCGGCACGCATATCGCGCACCGTCTGCGTATTCGCCACGGCTTTCACGGCATCGAGCAACACCGTTTCGAGTTGGGCGACGACGCCGGGCCAATCCAGCTGTTCGGCGGTGGATCTTGCCGCCGCGCCCATGGTACGGATGGGTTCGTGTTCCGCGGCAATGGCGCGGGCCATGGCGATAAAATCGTCGGGTGAATTGAACGGCGCCAGCAGGCCATTTTCTTTGTGCGTGATTAATTGCGCGGCGGCGGCGTAGTTGTACGCAAGCACAGTCAGCCCGCTGGCCATTGCCTCCGGCGTCACATTGCCAAATGTCTCGGTGATGCTGGGAAATAGAAATAGATCGCCGGAGGCGTAATGGACCGCCAGGTCATCGCCGGTGCGCTGACCGGCAAATATGGCATCCGGAAATTGCGCCTCGATCTCGCCACGCGCCGGACCATCACCGACCATGACCAATTTTGCGCGGGGATTGACGTTTCGCATGGCCTTGTAGGCATCGACCAGCAAGCCCAGATTTTTCTCGGACGCAAGCCGCCCGACATACAACACAACCGTCGTGTTGTTGTCCGCGCCCCACGCCGCACGCAACGTTTCGCTGCGTTTGGCGGGACTAAAACGTACGGTATCGACGCCACGTGCGACCACTTTAAGCTGGTGAAATCCCATTGCGGCGAGTTCTCCGCGAAGCGACTCTGTCGGCACCATGGTGCACTGCGTACGATTGTGAAACTTGCGCAGATAGGCAAAGATGGGCTTTTGCAGCCAGCCAATGCCGTAATGTTTGCTGTAGGCGTGAAAATTGGTGCGAAAGTCTGATGTGATCGCGAGTTTGAGCTGCCGGGCGGCGCGCAAGGCCGACCATCCCAATGGGCCTTCGGTGACAATATGCACCACATCAGGCCGCCGCTGCGTCCATAGTTTCACCAGCGCATTTTTTGACGGCACACCCATCTTCAGGTGCGGATAGCGCGGAATTGGCAAGCCGCGCAGCAGCACTTCATGAAAATCAAGCGCCGCGTCGGCGACATCGGTTTTGTGTTGCCGCGGCCGGATCAATTGAACGTCATGCCGCCGTGCCCGCAGGCCCTCGACAAAACGTGCGATGGTAATCGCGACGCCATTGACTTCAGGCGGGTAGGTTTCGGTCACCACCGCGATGCGTAACGAACGCTCTGCCGCGGGAAGCTCGTCGATGATCAAATCAGCTTGCTGGGTTGATGTCATGCCGAGATAATGCAAAACATGTGCGACAGTTCAATGACGATTTGGTGACATTTTATGTTTCATCATTGTCAACAAAACATCTTCAATCAGTAACAGATTCGTCATTCTCGACTGTCACTATTTGGTCGTGTAATTGACACTGATGGTACTTAATCGGTGTCAATCGGGCAGTTTTTGCCCACTCATACCGCTTGATACCAAATATGACAGGAGACTCCGTGAGCCAATCCTCATCCTTCAGTTCGATTTACCAGCAATTACACGTCCAGCGCATGGATGACCACCGTTATTACCACCACAGCCGTATCAATCAATCGTTGCATCTGCTGAGTGCGTCGAGTTTTGTGGTGGCGTATGTGTTGTTGTTTATCAACCCGGCGGTTGCGGCATTGCTGGCATGGCTGGTTTCGATGACCAGCCGACAGGCGGGGCATTTTTTCTTCGAGCCAAAAACCTATGATCATGTCAATCAGGCCACCCATGAATACAAAGAAGAAATCAAGGTCGGCTACAACCTGCGTCGCAAGGTGGTGTTGATGCTGATCTGGGCGTTGTCGCCGGCATTGTTATTCATTCAGCCCTCCATGTTCGGCCTGTTAACACCCGCCATCACGGCCGAAGCGTTTGTGTTGAACGTCGGCTGGATGTGGCTTGGCATTGGCTTGGGTGGTTTGTTGTTTCGCACCATCCATTTGTTTTTTATCAAAGACGTGATGACCGGTCTGGTTTGGATGTGCAAAATCCTGACCGACCCGTTTCACGACATCAAGCTTTATTACAAAGCGCCGCTCTACCTCATGCGCGGCGAGTTGATTGATCCGATGCTGCACCAACAACGCCATCAAGGCTAGTCGTCCGACGCGATCGGTTGCCACCAATGCCGCCAGCCGTCGCTGATACATTACGCGGACGGCTTGTGATGCAAGTGTCTGGCGCCGAGATAACCGGCAGTCCAATACAATCAGTGCCTGCAGGCGGCGTGCCGCCTGCAATGCCAACGCTAACCAAACCGCTCGCGCAACATTTCCCGCAGGATGCCGCGCTTGATTTGTTTGTTGGTCAGCGCGGCGTTATCCCACCACCAGCCGTCGTTTTGCATCCGCTGTCCGGCGGCGACGAATCGTGCCATCACCGCAGCAAAGTCTTCGTCGCTGTAGTTCAGACTGAAGATCAAACGGCCGGTTCCGACCCAACTGAGTGCCAAGCCTTCGGCACGGAGGTAGTACTGGAACATCCAGTTATAACGCGAAGGGCGGGTATAAAAGACGGTCCAGATCGACGACATATTGGCGACCCGGACCGGCAATTTTTCATCGGTCAAACGATCGTTCATCATGGCAGCACGCTGATTCCAACGTGTATCGAGCCCGTCGTAAATGGCTTGGATGTCCGGCTGCTCGATACGTTCAAGGAATACCTGCATCGCCGCCATTACGTACGGGTGCGAGTTAAAGGTGCCACGCGCAAAACAAATATCCGCCGGACGGTCATCACGAAAGCGCCGCATCAGTTCGGCGCGTCCACACACCACCCCGACCGGCAGGCCGCCACCAAGCGTCTTGCCGTAGGTCACCATGTCGGCGCGTACGTCAAAGTATTCCTGTGCGCCGCCCGGTGCGAGGCGAAAGCCGACAAACACTTCGTCAAATATCAACACGATGTTGCGTTCGGTGCAGACCTTGCGCAACTCATGCAGCCAGGTGGTGTAAGCGGCCCGATCAAAGCGCGCGCGGCGCGCACTATCGACCAGCGACGAATCGCCGGGCGCACCGCTATTCGGATGCAGCGCCTGCAAGGGGTTCACCAACACACACGCGATGTCGTTACGTGTCCGCAGTACCCGCAAGCTGTCTTTGTCCATTTCCTTCAGGGTATAGGTTTCGTGCGGCGGGGAGGGATTGCCGAGGCCCGGCTGCACGTCGTCCCACCAGCCGTGATAGGCGCCACAAAATCGCACCAGATATGCGCGTTTGGTGTGGTAACGCGCCAGTCGCACCGCCTGCATGACCGCCTCGGTGCCGGACATATGAAACGACACTTCGTCGAGCCCGGAAATGGTCCGCAGTTTGGCGACGTTGGTGGCGACACAGGGGTGGTAGCCGCCGAGTACCGGCCCGAGTTTTTCAGCGCGCGCGCTGCCTTCAGCGATACAAGCTTTGTAAAAATCCACACCAAACACATTGACACCATACGAGCCGGTCAAGTCGTAGAAATGATTGCCATCGAGATCGGTAATGGTCACGCCGGACGACGATTCAACAAAACCGCCGACTTTCAAGTGTTGACGCAGATAGCTGCTGAACTGGAACGGTACCCGGTAGGCGCTGGTGAATTGCAGGTCCGAAATCCCTGCCGCCGCTTCGGCGGTCAGCGCAATCGATTTTGGAAAGCGCTGTGCAAACAACGCCGCGAGGGTGGCCAATGCGGCACGCCGCCGTGCCACCACGTCAGTCGGCGCGTCATCGGCGTTAAAAAAGCGCGCTTCGTCGTACGTATAGCCGGGCAACATACGCGCCACACGCTTGGCCATGCGCGAATGGCCGGCCAGGGATGGATGTTTGGCTTTGGACAACTCCAAACGCCGCTTGAGCCGGGGCAACATCGCCGCGATGGCACCGGCACCCAGCAAATAAAAAGGCAACATTTCACTCATGGTGTAACCACTTTCTTGTTTTGACCCTTCTGTATAACCGATGGATTTGACAGAAATATGAATGTCCCGCCGACACGCAGCATCAAACAACGTTTTTTGCAAAACGAAGACCTCAATTTCCTGTTCACCAACCGTATCCCGCGTATTGCGTTGACGCGCTGGATGGGGTGGTTCAGCCAAATTGAAAACCCGTTCATTTGCCGCGCCAGTATTGCCGTTTGGCGGTTTTTTACCCATCTGGATTTGAGTGACGCCAAAAAGCAGTCATTTACCAGCCTGCATGATTGCTTCACGCGCGAACTGGTGGCGGGCGCGCGTACTGTCGACAGCGATCCAGACGTCCTGTCATCGCCGTCAGACGGCATTGTTGGTGCCTGTGGACCGGTCGAAGGGGTCACAATCTTTCAGGCAAAAGGGTTTCCTTACACCCTGCGAGACTTGTTTGGCGATTCGCCTTTCGCCGCCACGTTGGAAGACCGCTATCGTGATGGCTGTTATGTCACGCTGCGGCTGACATCGGCCATGTACCACCGCTTCCATTCGCCGCAAAACTGTACCGTCAACCATGTGACCTACATTTCGGGGGACACATGGAACGTTAATCCGGTGGCGTTAAAACGCGTCGAAAAACTGTTCTGCAAAAACGAACGGGCGCTGATCCAAACCACCCTGGATGCCGGCGGCCACCTCGTCACGCTGGTGCCGGTCGCGGCGGTGCTGGTCGCCAGCATTCGGCTGCACTTTTTGAATGTGTTGCTACATCTGAAATACCGTGGTCCCAACGAAATACCCTGTCATGCGACATTCAAAAAGGGCGAAGAAATGGGCTGGTTTCAACACGGCTCGACCATCATTGTTTTTGCGCCAAAGGGCTTTGCGCTGTTTGATGGAATTGAGAATGGCAGCCAAATTCGTATGGGGCAGGGGTTGATGCAAATTCCAATTGCGGGCTGAGCGATTGAAATGGGCGCAAACCGCGCGGGAAATTGCCATGCGAATGTGCATCGTGTTACAGACACAAATTTCGGTTTTGTTGTTGGGGTGACCAGCTGAAGCGCCCGTGATAATCTTCTGATCTGTTTCACACAACGAGGCAAACCACCAAATGAACGCCGACCAGCGGATCGAAAGCCTTGGCATCGTACTACCACCGGAAAGCAGCCCTGCTGGCAGTTATACAACGGCTGTTCGTTCGGGCCGCCCACGAGAACGGAACCGGGTAACAGCCAGCGGTGGTCCGCGAAGCCAATGAGGCGCACCAGATGGGGCACGATGAGGCCGACAAAACCGACGGTCCCGCCGATGAGCACCGCGCTGACCGCA
>JANOEV010000215.1:0-2451 GCA_031413695.1 Burkholderiales bacterium | reverse complement strand
CAGATCGGCCTCGATCAAATTTGCAACCAATGCCGCCAGCGTATCGTTGTCACCAAACTTGATCTCGTCCGTGACCACGGTATCGTTTTCATTGATCACGGGTACCACGCCAAGGGATAACAATGTCAATAACGTCGAGCGGGCGTTGAGGTAACGGGTACGATCCGCCAAGTCATCATGCGTCAACAACACCTGCGCGGTTGCCAGCGCGTGTTGACGAAACGCCGATTCATAGACCTGCACCAGGCCCATCTGGCCGACGGCCGCCGCGGCCTGCAATTGATTGACTTCGTGAGGCCGCGATTTCCAACCCAACCGTTTCATGCCCTCCGCAATCGCGCCGGACGACACTAAAATCACTTGATGTCCGTCCTGACGCAATGTCGCGATCTGCCGCACCCACTCGCCGATCAGCGCATGGTCGACCCCTTCGCCATGATTGGTGATAAGGGTCGATCCGATTTTCACGATAAAGCGCATTTAGCGCAGCACCTGACATCGGCCGATACCGCGGATAGGAGGGCAGGTCGTTTGCAAGAACTGCCTATCTAAGGGCATTTCCAAGCATTTTTCATTCAAAATGCCCGCCACTAAATGACTTTGATTTTTGAGAGTTGCCATGGCGCTATTAACCGCCATCGCCGTCGTCTGTTGTCGCGGGCGGCGTCGCGGTGCGGCGGGTGGCCTCGACGTGATCCATGATTGCGTAGGTCAGGGCTCTACAGCCGTCGGTTTTCATCGCGGAAATTGCGAATGCCGGCCCTTTCCATTTAAGGCCCTTGATGATTGCCTTGACGCGTTTTTCCGCTTCCTCTTCATCAACCAGGTCTACCTTGTTGAGGACCAGCCAGCGCGGCTTTTCAAACAGCGATTGGTCGTATTTCTTGAGCTCGTTAATCAGCGCCTTGACTTCTTTGACGGGATCAACCGCCTCGTCATACGGGGCAAGATCAACCAGATGCAGTAGCAAATGCGTGCGTTGCAAATGTTTCAGAAACTGATGCCCGAGGCCGGCGCCTTCCGCGGCGCCTTCGATCAGCCCAGGCACGTCGGCAATCACAAAACTGCGGTTGTCATCGACGCGGACAACGCCCAGATTTGGGTGCAATGTGGTGAATGGATAGTCCGCCACTTTCGGGCGCGCCGCCGATACTGCACGGATAAACGTCGATTTGCCGGCATTCGGCATGCCGAGCAATCCGACGTCGGCGAGCACTTTCAGCTCAAAGTGAATTTCCTTGGTTTCACCCTCGGCGCCCTTGGTGAATTGGCGCGGGGCACGGTTGGTCGAAGTCTTGAAATTGGTGTTGCCCAAACCGCCGCGTCCGCCCTGCGCAACCAGGGTGCGCTGTTTGTCGACGGCGAGATCGGCGATGATTTCGTCCGTTGCAAGATCCTTCACCACGGTTCCAACCGGCACGCGCAAGATCACATCGTCGGCACCCGCCCCGCTACAGTCTGCGCCGCGGCCGGGTTCGCCGTCTTTTGCGCGAAAAATGCGCGCGAACCGATAGTCAATCAGCGTGTTGATATTGCTGTCGGCGACAACATAAATCGAGCCGCCCTTGCCGCCGTCGCCGCCGTCGGGTCCGCCAAAGGCGATGTACTTCTCACGCCGCATCGATGCGGATCCGTTGCCACCATCACCGGCATGGGCTTCAATTCTTGCTTCGTCAATAAATTTCATAAATTCCGTTGCGATTGCGCTGGAAACCCGCGCGGGTCGGCTGCCGTTAAAACGTGTTGGACAAAAAACAAAAGCCCCGAAGAATCTTCGGGGCTTCGTTTGGTGCTCGGGTAATACAAAAGCCTGGAGAAACTTACGCCGGCAGAATCGAAATTACGCGGTTCTTCTTTGCACCTTTGACGGCAAAAGCAACCTTGCCTGTCTTTAATGCAAACAACGTGTGATCTTTGCCCATGCCAACGTTATCGCCGGCGTGAAACTCGGTACCGCGCTGACGCACGATGATCGTGCCGGCGCTGATCAATTCACCGCCGT
This sequence comes from Burkholderiales bacterium, assembly GCA_031413695.1. Lineage (GTDB taxonomy): Bacteria > Pseudomonadota > Gammaproteobacteria > Burkholderiales > Usitatibacteraceae > UKL13-2. Next base: position 449 of record JANOEV010000215.1, on the reverse strand, counting down.
AGGACTTGACGCCCAGGCGTTTTGATTCTGAATCACGGCCGTTCCTGGAGGAACCACCTGCTTTTTTATGTGCCATTTATGAGATCTCCTTATGCTTTGCTCATTTGGCAGAAATTTCACCGATTTGAATCTCGGTGTAGTTCTGACGATGCCCCTGCCGCTTCTGATAATGCTTGCGACGGCGCATCTTGAAAATACGTACCTTGTCGGCACGACCCTGTGAAATAACGATGGCCGTGACGGCAGCGCCTGCGATCATCGGTGTGCCAATGGTAACGGCATCGCCGCTTCCCATCATCATCACCTGATCCAAAACGATCTGCGCGCCCACGTCTGCCGGTATCTGTTCTACTTTAATTTTTTCACCAGCGGCAACACGATACTGCTTGCCCCCGGTTTTTATGACCGCGTACATGGAGACCCGTCGCCAAGTTTGCAGCGTTTCCCTG
>JANOEV010000214.1:0-22270 GCA_031413695.1 Burkholderiales bacterium | reverse complement strand
AATTGCGCGACACCGTGTCCAACGCCGTGTCGCAGGGGTCTGCCACAGCCTTTGTTAATGCCGCCGGCCAGTGGGTACAGAATGTGCTGGATGACCGGCTCAATGTTGCATCAGACGCGACCGTCAGACTGGTCAAGGGCTCACATATTGTTGTCCCACGGCTGCACGAAGGCGACCATGCATTCATTTTGCAAAACGATGATGGTCGCGTGGTGTTTGTGATCCCGTACGAAGGCAAATTTTCATTGATCGGCACAACCGATATTGCCGTCGATCGTATTGAAGACGGTCACAGCATCAGTGACGCGGAGGTCGACTATTTGCTGCGCGCGGTTAACCGCGTTTTTGCCAGGCCGGTGCATACAAAAGATGTGGTGTGGTCATACGCCGGTGTGCGTCCGCTGTACGACGACGGCGAGACCAATCCCGCCGCGATTACCCGCGACTACGTGTTGAAGGTCAGCGACCAGCAGGGTGCCTTACCGTTGTTGTCGATATTTGGTGGGAAGATCACCACCTACCGGCGACTCGCCGAGCACGCGTTGGATGAGTTGCAGCCATATTTCCTGAAGCACGCCAATCGTGCCGCGCGTTGGACGGCCGGCGCTGCGCTGCCCGGCGGTGCGTTTGACGATGCTGAGAATGGCGTTGACGTCATCGGGCGGATTGTCGACAACTTGGTGGGGCAACACACCGGGTTGCCGCCGGACTTTATCGAACGGCTGGTGCTGAGGCACGGCGTCAATGCCGCCAAAATTATCAAAGGTGCCAGGTTGTTTGACCATCTCGGCGAATGTTTTGGGCGCGGGCTTAATTTGCTGTGTGAACGCGAGATCGATTATTTGATTGCCGATGAATGGGCACGGTCCGCCGACGATATTTTGTGGCGTCGGACCAAATGCGGGCTGCATATGGACGACGACGAGCGTTCACGTGCGGCGACGTTCATCGAGTCGAAATTAGAAGTCGTTTATCCATGAGGCGTTTCGAGCAATTCAGGCCGGAAACAGGCGTGGATATTCGGGGTGTGCTGTTTGATATTGACGACACGATTACCACCCGTGGCAAGTTGACGCCAGAGGCATATGGCGCGATCGGTCGGCTCAAAAATACCGGGTTGCTGGTCGTTGCAATTACCGGCAGACCGGCCGGCTGGTGTGATCAGATCGCGCGGCTGTGGCCGGTCGACGGGGTGATCGGCGAAAACGGCGCATTCTATTTTTATCACGACGACACCGCGAACAAAATCGTCAAGCGATACCTGTGCGACGATCCGACCCGCGCCGCAAACCGGAAAAGGATCGCCGAGGTGGCGGCGGTCATATTGCGCGAAGTTCCGGGCAGCGCGCTGGCATCGGACCAGGCTTATCGCGAAGCTGATATTGCAATTGATTTTTGCGAGGATGTTCCGCGTTTGGCGGCATCCGACATTGCACGGATTGAATCGCTAATGGTCTTCCACGGCCTGACGGCGAAGGTCAGTTCAATACACGTTAACGGTTGGTTGGGTGATTACGACAAGCTCTCCACGACGCGCTTGATGTTTGACGAGGTTTTTAATATTGACCTCGACACAGAAAAATCCGGGTTTGTGTTTGTCGGCGACTCGCCCAACGACCAGCCGATGTTTGCGTTCTTTCCGCATGCGGTTGGTGTGGCGAACGTCCGCGAATTCACCGACCGGCTGTCAACACCGCCGGCATATGTGACAGAGGCACCGCACGGCGCCGGGTTTGTCGAGGTGGCTGAACGACTATTGGCGCGCGGACATTCCTGATTGCGGGACTGGCGTTGTGCAACGCCTGACTGGTTGTCGGGAGGGCGGCTAATTTGACGGCGGTGCCTGCGGCGGTAGAATGCCGGCGACCGCCGTCACAAACGAATCTTTCGCATACGGTTTGAGCACCATGCCATCGTATCCGCTCGGGCCGGCGATCGGTGATTCACCGGCAAACAAAATTTTCGGCGTCGGCCGCTCGGCGCCGACCGCGGCAGAAATCGCCTCGACAACCTTTGCAATATCGGCGAAATCTGTGTTGGTCGGATCAACAATAACCACGTCAAACTCTTCCTGCCTCATTGCGGCAAACGCCTCGGCAGCGGTGCCGACCAATACCACCCGGTATTGGCGTTTCTTAAGCCCGCCCACCGCAAACATCGCCTGATCGTGTGCGCCATCTATCACCAACACACTGGCTTTCTTGGATTCGCGCAATGAGTGTCTGGTGATGAGTGTGGCGTCATCCTCGGCGCCGTCCTGCGCGCCCATGATCGCGGCGATCGCTTCGTTCAATTGTTGTGGTGCGACCGGTTGCCTGAGATAGGCGCTGATGCCGTTTTCGCGACAGGCGATGGCATCACCCGGCCGGCCGCCATTTGCCAGCATGATGACGGCGGTCTGTTTGAGAAAGTGGTGATGCTTGATTCGAAAGGCAAGCAGGAAGCCGTCCTGGACAGGCAACAGATTCGATGTCACAACCAGCGGGATGGGATTTTTTTCATGCGCCATACGTGTCAACAATTGCAACGCCATGGTGGCGTTGTCGGCTTCGTGTGGTTGCATGCGCCAGGATTTCATATGTTCGGTGAGCTGCTTGCGCTCTTCGATGTCGGCGCTGACCACCAGCACCGGCAACCCGGTGAGTGTGACGAATGTCGGACGCGGCCTGGCCGCCACATTGGCAACGAACGGCATTACCCCGCTGAATGAATAGGTGACACCGTTTTTGCGCTCTTCTATCTCAATTTTCCCCTTGTCATCCGCCAGTGCGCGCACGATCTGGCGCGCCAACGCCAATTGCATGATTGCCGATGGCGGTAATGTTTTTGGCCTTGGGGTCGTGCTGCGGTTGATTTGTTCAATCGAGAAGGCAAGGTGGATTTTTTGCTCGGCGGCATACTCAGGCGATATCGACAGGATAATTTCAGGCGGCTTGTCGGTGGCGGCAATTTCCTGCGGTAACAAATGCCGGGCGCATTCAATCAGATTGCGCAACGCCAGCATCAGGCGCACACCGTCGCCGGTCATTGCGTCGGGCACGTCCTGTTCGACCCGAACGCGTAGCTGCACCTTGTATTGTTCGGCATGCGGCACCACGCTGGCAATCAGAACAGCGATACTTTCACGCAGACTGAACGGGTTCGGCTCCAGCGTGATCGGCCCGCCTTCGATGCGCGAAAAATCGAGCAATCCGGCGACGGCGTCAAACGCGGTCGACGCGGCCAGCTCGACCCGCCGGAAATGCGTCAGAACATCGCTGGGCAGCTCCATTTGTTCGCCGCGCAAAACGGCGCTACCGGCGCCTTCGAGCGATACCACCAGCTCACGGGCGATCTTTTCAATCAGCCCCATCTGTGTTGCAATCAGTCCGGCTGATGGTCTGTCGTCGGCATGACCGTCGCCCCCGCGGGCGGTCTTCAGGTGAAACAAATGCATGCGACCCGCGACGCCGGCTTCACCATCCACCGCGAGTGAACCTTGCACAACCGTCTCGCCGCCCGCCAGACGAAACTCGAGTTCGTCGTGTTGATCACTGCCGCCATCGATATCCAATGGAAAATAAATCGGGCCGATACGTTTTTCAGTTGCGCTTGAAGCGATCTCAAACAGGGCGGCGCAACTTGTTCCGACCATCGACTGGGGCGCCCCGGTGACATCAAACAGTCGGCAAAAAGCGTCGTTCATCATTTCGATGCTACCGTCGGCACCTTCAACGACGCAGGCGTCGGATACATTCTCGACCAGATCAAGCAGGTGGGTGCCCTGCACATTGGCCGCAGCCTCGCTGGCTTTTTCCAGTGACAAATCACGCACCCAGACGCCAATTCCGGTCGGCTTGCCGTTGACCCCGGTAATGGCCGCGAGCTTGAATTCCATCGGCGTATCCACGCCAGGCGCGGTACCGGCCGTCACTGTCGCCTCAATCGTTGCCGCCACGGTTTTGCCCTCACCAACGCGTTTTAGCGTTTGTGCAAAACGTATCTGTTCACGTTGGCTGACAATATCCGCAAGCAAATATCCCGCCTCGCCGGTTGACCTGCCGGCGAGTGCGTCTGCCGCAAGTGTTGTGCTGATGACCCGGCCGTCGAGATCAAGCTCGAATACCGGTTCATTCAGCGCGGCGAGTAAATGGCCTGCGTTTTTCATGTGGTCGGCGGTAATGCCGCTGCAGTGGCGGGAAACTGAGAAACGATTGATGCATTGCTGCGTATGGCGGTGACGGCGGGCAGAATTTCACGGGCAATTTTCTTCCCCAACTCGACGCCCCACTGGTCAAAACTATTGAGGTGCCACATCACGCCCTGTGCAAACACCTTATGTTCGTACATGGCAATCAATGCGCCAAGATGGTAGGCGTCGAGACGCGCCAATTCGATCAGGCTGACAGGGCGTCCGCCATGGTGGACTTTGTGCGCCGGGATTCCCGCCGGCGCGAATCCGTCCCAAAGCGCGCTGGCCTGCGCCAGCGCGTGTGCAACAAGGCGGTTGTGCTGATCGGTTGACGCGCTCTCACGTTCGTTGACAATAATAATGTCGGCAGAGATCACGTCTGTTCCCTGATGCAATAGCTGGTAAAACGAATGTTGGCCGTTGGTACCGGCCTCGCCAAAAATGACCGGGCAGGTCGGGTAGTCAACAGCGTTGCCGTCGAGATCGACAGATTTGCCGTTTGATTCCATTTCGACCTGCTGTAAATGACTGGGGAGCAGTCGCAGGCGCTGCGCATAGGGCAGCACGGCATGCACACCGATGTTCAGAAAATTGCGATTCCAAATGCCGACCGCTGCCGCCAGCATGGGTAGATTCTCGGCAAATGGTGCGGTGGCAAAGTGCTGGTCCATCGCGGCGGCGCCGGCCAGAAGTCGTGCGAAGTTGGCAAAGCCGACTGCCAGCGCGACCGGCAAACCAACCGCCGACCAAAGCGAATATCGCCCACCCACACCATCCCAGAAAACAAACGTATTTTCAGCGGCATAACCTTGTTTGGCGGCTTCATCCGGGTTGGCGGTAATGGCAACAAACTGACTCGAAAATGCCGCCGTCCCGAGTGACTCCTTCATCCACTGTGCCGCCGCCGCCGCGTTAACAGCGGTTTCCTCGGTGGTAAACGTCTTGGAAATAACCACCACCAGTGTTGTCGCCGCCGTCAACGGCGCAAGCGTATCGGCGAGCGCCGCGCCGTCGATGTTACTGACGACGTGAATGTTCGGGCCGTCGTGAAAGCGCTTGAGCGCCGTCACCGCGAGCGCAGGTCCGAGCGCCGAGCCGCCGATCCCGATCACCACCACGTCGGTAAACGCCCTATCTGCGACGCTTCGTCTGCGACTGTGCCCGGTCCGCACATCAGTGGCAAACAATTCAATTCGCGCCAATTGTTGCCGGATTGCCGACGCAAATTTGGAATGCGCGGCATTACCACCCATGCATTCATTTTCCCGAAGCATGGTGTGCAAGACGGGCCGCGATTCCGTCTGGTTGATCGTACTTCCAGCCACCAATTCACGCGCTCTTTCGGCGACCCCCATTTCGTCGACAAACCCCGCCAATGAGGCAAGAACACGGGCGTCTGCAGACTGGCGCGAAAAATCGACTGTAATGCCGCACGCCGTTACCTGCGGCAGCGCCGAAGGCACCCTGTGTGTGGGCGGCTTGCGTGCCGCCAAATTGGCAAGTTCACGCCATGCGGCTGTGCTGATTGGTCTTGGCATTTTTTCGTTAACTGAAGTCTGTTGTCATTATAGTGACCGTTACAACATTGCGCGTTTTGCGCCGCAAATCATTTCGCGTCGTGCGGTTCACAACGTTTGCCATCGCGGGGAAATAAATCCCGGTTTTGGAACGCCAACCAGGTGTTGGCAGTTCATTCGGCGTCATTTCTCGCGCCGGTACCGGCCGGCCGGGGCGTTACACCAATTGCCAAAAAGTGCGCCAACAACGTGTTGCAGCATCATCGCCAGGTTTGCTGCTGGCAGGGTGCGGTGAGGGTAGAATCAACCAGCCAGCCGTCCAGCTTGGCAAACAAGCCCTATTGGGGGTCGAGATGAACAGACCATACCGTTTTGTTGCAATTTTTGCCTTGGTGGCGATGCTATCGGCGTGTGCCACCAAACCGATTGTTCAAAGTCCGACGACACTGTTTGCAGATGACAAGTTTTTGCCGCCCGAAACACCTGTCAGCTCGGCGGATGTGTTTGCCGTCGACGATGCAATGCGGGCATTTCTGCGCGCCAACTTTGTTAAATCCCCGACGGACACCGGCGCACGCGAAACACTGGTTGAGTCTGTCTTTAACAAGGGGCTATTGCGGCTGGACTATGACGCGGCGGTAACGCGCAACGCGCGTGATACATTCGCTGTGCGCGCCGGCAATTGTTTGTCGCTGACGATCATGGCCGCAGCGCTTGCACGTGAACTGGGCCTGACGGTCTTTTTCCAGCGGGTTGCCAGTCAACAGGCATGGAGCCGGCGGGACGACTTGGATTTGACGATTGGTCACGTCAATTTGGTTGTCGGCGAACGGATACCGACTGGCCGCTCGCGGCTCGGTCAAAATGCACTGTATACAATTGACTTCATGCGCTTTGACGAAAAGCACGTCCTTCGAACTGAATTGATCGGCGAAAATACGATATTGGCCATGTATTTGAATAATCGCGCGGTCGAACTGCTGGCTGACGGCAATGCCAACCAATCATATTGGTTGGCACGCGAGGCAATCATCAAAGATCCGCAGTTTATTGCGCCTTACATTACGTTGGGCGTTATCTACCGTCGGCACGGCAACTTGTCCCAAGCAGAGGCGGTTCTTGACCATGTGCTGCGCCAAGAGCCGATGAACACAAATGCATTGTCGAATCTCGTCATCCTGCTTGTTGAGCAAGGGCGTCTACCCGAAGCCGAACAACGGCGGCTGACGCTTGCCAGGGTGCAGCCCTACCCGCCGTTCCATTACTTTGATCTCGGACGGACGGCCATGCGATCCGGAAATTATGCGTCGGCACGGGATCTGTTTGCCCGGGAATTGCAACTGAGCGCCAATAACCACGAGGTTCACTTCTGGCTTGCCAGTGCTTATTACAAAATGGGAGAGTTAGGTAATGCCAAGAAGCATTTGGACATGGCGGTTGAGTTCAGCCCAACCCGCAAGGGTCGCGACCTATACGCTGCCAAACTTGATTCGTTGCGGTTGGACCCTGCCGTCCATTAAATCGTTTGGTCCATGCCTCAGGCAGATCCGTTTTACCCGCTGTCTCGGTTAAACTAATCAAAACCCACTTCTCATCATATGGCCACTCCCGCAACCAAGATCCAAGCGCCAAAGTTGATCCCCGTGTCCGAGCGGACCGGAGGCGATCGGCGACTTACGTTCAAAGAAGTCATGGACGGGCTGGTTGAAGATGGCTTTGTCAACGCCGTCGACGCCGAGCGGGCCAGCAAGGAATATCGTTCCAACTCGGTTGATCACCATCCGGTTATTGCCATTGCAATGGCCAAGGTGAAATCGGCCAAGCCTCCCTACCGCAGCCTGGATGTCGCAACGTTGACCGAGTGGTTGGCGGGTCGCGTCGGGTTGCCGTATTACCATATTGATCCGTTGAAGGTGGATATGCGGGCGGTAACCGATGTGATGTCGTCGGACTACGCTAACAAACGCAATATCCTGCCCGTGGAAGTGCAGGGCAAAGACGCGGTGATCGCGACCTCCGAGCCGTATATCACCGGGTGGCAGCGCGAGCTGGCCGACATGCTGAAAATGAATTTCCGCGTGGTGCTGGCCAATCCCCAGGAAATCACCCGCTATATCGGCGAATTCTATAATTTGTCGCGTTCGGTCAAGCGTGCCGAACGCGCCGGCACCGGCGGCAGCAACCTTAATAATTTCGAGCAGTTGGTCGAAATGGGCAAGAGCGGCCGCACGCTCGACGCCAACGACCATCATATTGTTGTTCTGGTTGATTGGCTGTGGCAATACGCGTTCGACCAGCGCGCATCCGACATTCACCTCGAGCCGCGCCGCGAAACAGCAACGGTCCGTTTTCGTATTGACGGCGTGTTGCACGAGGTCTATCAGATGCCCGCTTCCGTTGCCAATGCGGTGACCGCACGCATCAAGATTCTCGGACGCATGGATGTGGTGGAGAAACGCCGCCCGCAGGATGGACGCATCAAGACACGCACGCAGGATGGACTGGAAATCGAGCTGCGTTTGTCGACCATGCCGACCGCACACGGCGAAAAGCTGGTGATGCGGGTGTTTGATCCGGAAGTGCTGGTGCGCGACTTTTCCGAGTTGGGGTTTACCCAGGAGGACGATACCAAGTGGCAGGAATTGATCAAGAGCCCCGGCGGCATTATTTTTGTCACGGGGCCGACCGGTTCCGGCAAGACCACCACGCTCTACACCACGCTCAAACAACTTGCCACACCGGAGGTCAATGTCTGCACCATTGAAGACCCGATTGAAATGGTGGAGCCGGCGTTTAACCAGATGCAGGTGCAGACCAACATCGATCTTGGCTTCGCCGAAGGCGTGCGTGCGCTGATGCGGCAGGACCCGGACATCATCATGGTCGGCGAGGTGCGTGATTTGCAGACCGCCGAGATGGCAATCCAATCCGCGCTTACCGGACATCTGGTGTTATCGACCCTGCACACCAACGACGCGCCGACGGCGGTCACCCGCCTGCTGGATCTTGGCGTGCCGGCGTATTTGTTCAACTCCACCGTGCTCGGTGTGATGGCGCAGCGCTTGGTGCGCACCTTATGCCCGCATTGCAAAGAAAAGGTGCCATTCGACCAACCGAATGATCATCAACTCTGGCATTCACTGGTCTCGCCTTGGAAGGGGGAGCCGCCGAAAGAGGTTTATCGTCCGGTGGGTTGCCTCGAGTGCCGCAATACCGGTTATATGGGGCGCATGGGCATTTATGAAATCCTGCTGATGAACAATGAGTTGAAAAAACTGGTGAATGAACACGCTGATATTGTTTCAATCACCGAGCAGGCGTATAAATCCGGCATGAAGCCGTTGCGACTTTCTGGTGCAATGAAGGTCGCACAAGGGCTGACCACCATCGACGAAGTGCTGAAGGTCGCGCCATTGGCAAACTAGCCTGCATATTTCATGGGTCGCCCGTGATTTCTCAGGGAGTGCACCATCAGGAACATTAAATCCAATTTGGATTGTCATTTCTTCGCAAATAAAACGGGCTGCACGCTCAATAGTGGGCGACTGGACGGCGCTTTTTCGCCTTCCTCCCGTGGGATAGCCAGCTATCCCGTGATCGGTCAGGCAAAAAATCACTCGCCCATTCACCCACTCTCGAACGTGCCCCCATGAAATATGCAGGCTAGTCGTCGCGGTGCGGATCGCTGCTTGAAGCTTTTCTACACCGATGAGTTTGTGCTGCCGCTGCCGGACGGACATCGATTCCCGATGGAAAAATACCGGCTGTTGCGTGAGCGCCTCGCCATCACCGGCGGGTTTCCAGTAGGCGCTTTTCATATTCCGGAGGCGGCGACTTTCGCCGAGTTGACCAGTGCGCATGCGCCCGACTATGTGCTACGGGTCGAACGCGGCGAACTTGATGGTCAAGAAGTAAAACTGATCGGTTTCCCATGGTCGCCACAAATGGTCGAGCGTTCTAAACGTTCGTCCGGTGCCACCATCGCCGCATGCCGCGCGGCGATGACGGACGGCGTGGCAGCCAATCTGGCCGGCGGCACCCACCACGCGTTTTATGATCGTGGTGAGGGGTTTTGTGTCTTCAACGATGCCGCGATCGCCGCCCGGGCGATGCAAGCCGAAGGTCGAGTCGCAACTGTCGCCATCGTCGATTGTGATGTGCATCAGGGTAACGGGACCGCCGCCATCTTTGCCGCAGACTCGTCGGTGTTTACGTTTTCGATTCACGGTTCGAAAAATTATCCGTTCCGCCGCGAGTCTCCAAGCGACCTCGACATCGATCTGCCTGATGGCACCGCCGATGCCGGATATCTGTCGGCATTGGCCAACGGATTGGCGCAGGTATTTTTGCGTTGTGTGCCTGACCTGGTGATTTATCTGGCGGGAGCGGACCCGTATGAAGATGACCGCCTTGGTCGGCTGCGACTCACAAAAGCCGGTCTGCTACAACGCGATCAAATGGTATTCGCGGCGTGTGCGTCGCGCAATATTCCGGTCGCCGTGGTGATGGCCGGCGGTTATGCACGCAACATTGCCGATAGCGTTGAAATTCATGCGGCGACCGTGTCATTGGCCCGACAGATGTTGTTCAGGCCACCTGCGTTTGGTGCGTGGGAATTGCAGCGGCAACTTTAGAGAAACGCCATTCGGCGGGCATTTTGGGCAATAAATGCCTGGAAACACCGGCCTGGAAATGAGTTTCACTTTCGAATTCGCACCCAACGACTCGCGATTGGGTGAACGTTCCCAAATTGGCTGCGCCTGTGGCGCCCGATCATTCCGGTCCAACAAGTGAGATATGCCGGAATTCACCGCTTATTTCAGCGACTGCAAATTATTGGCAACCGCTAAATTGCTCGAACAACGTGAACGCGGCGCTAAAGATTGCGCGCTGTTGTCCGATACCAATAGTGGATAGGCATGGCTTTTCGACGGGCTGCGCCCGTCGCCAATCAATTTCCCAGATGAAAGGATTCCCCATGAAAAACAAATTTGCCGTGATTGCATCCCTGCTTGCATTGTCATTCGGCAGCGCTTACGCAAACGATCCAAAGGCCACCATTGCGGCATTGGATGCCAAGCTGACAAAAATCGGCGTCGCTAAGCTCGAAGGAACCGATAAAGCCGGCAGCTTGGAAGTGCCCGCAGTATTTTTTGGTGCCCGCAAGATCAACAACAACTACGATGTTGTTGACGACATCAAAAAAACCACCGGTGCCACCGCGACTGTGTTTGTTAAGCACGGCGACGATTTTATTCGTGTCAGCACCAATGTGTTGACGCCTGAAGGCAAGCGTGGTGTCGGCACGCCATTGGCGCGGGCAAAAGCCTATGACGCCGTGAAAAAAGGTGAACAGTATTGTGGTCCGGTGGATGTGTTGGGCACGCCGTTTGATGCCTGCTACAACCCGATCAAGGACAAATCAGGCCAGATCATCGGCGTCAGCTATATCGGCTTCAAGAAGTCGTAGTTTTTGGTCTTTGCCTGGCAGGGTCGCCAACCGACCCTGCCAGGCAATCAAACAGCTCGTTGCAAGTTGAACAAATCAAGGGCGGCATCATGAAAAAATTATTCTTTCGCATCTCCGGTTGGTTTGACGCAATGCGGGTCGGCCGAAAGCTGACGCTTTCGTTCTGTGCCGTGTTGGCGTTGACGGTGGTCATCGGCATCAGCGGCATTCTCAGTCTGTCGAAGCTCAACCACGAGTCTGCCGAAATGGCCAATAAATGGATGCCGAGTGTCGGCCATTCGACCACGATGCGCGCCGCCGGACTCGAGGTACGAGATTTCGAGATGAAGCATGCGCGCGCGGCCGATGCAGGCTACATGGAAGAATACGAAGAGAAGATGCGCGCCCAGTTGATGGTTGTCAACACACAAATGGCAGGTCTGGAAAAATTGATTTCGGAAGCCAACGAGAAAAAACTGTTCGCGGAATTCCAGAAGAAATGGAAGGAATATCTGACGGTGAACCAGAAGGTGGTGGCCCTCGGCCGTGCAAATAATGCGACGGATGCAAAAGACATCGGTGACGGCGCCGGCAAATCATCATTTGACGAGGCGATCGCCGCGCTCGACAAGCTGACTGCGGCGAGTTTCGAAGGCGGCGCCGAGTCTGCAGCGAATGGCCGGGCCGTCTATGAAAAGAGCAAAAAATCGACCATGGCGTTGCTTGGTGGTGCGCTGTTGATCGGATTGATGCTGTCATTCGGCATTACCCGCAGCCTGATTCGCCAACTTGGTGGTGAACCCGCAGTTGCGGTCAACGTTGCGCGTGCGGTTGCCGCCGGCGACTTGACGACCAATTTTTATTTAAAGGCGGGTGACACCACCAGCCTGATGGCAAGTCTTCACGATATGCAGACCAGCCTGGCTGATGTGGTGGCAACGGTACGCGAAGGTTCCGAAGGGGTGGCCACGGCCAGCGCCGAGATTGCACAGGGCAATAGCGACCTGAGTGCCCGGACCGAACAACAGGCGAGCGCGTTGGAAGAAACGGCAGCCTCAATGGAGCAACTGGGTTCAACCGTCAAACAGAATTCTGACAACGCACGCCAGGCCAACCAATTGGCGGTTAGTGCGAGCAGTGTGGCTGCCAAAGGCGGTGAGGTTGTCGCCCAGGTGGTCGATACCATGAAAGAAATCAATGTTGCATCAAAACGAATTTCCGAAATCATCAGTGTGATTGACGGCATTGCATTTCAAACCAACATTCTTGCGTTGAACGCAGCGGTTGAGGCGGCCCGCGCCGGCGAGCAGGGCCGTGGTTTTGCGGTTGTTGCCACCGAAGTCCGCAGCCTTGCCGGGCGTTCGGCAGAGGCGGCCAAACAAATCAAGACGCTGATCAGCGACAGCGTCGATAAAGTCGAGCAGGGCACCGCGTTGGTCGATCAAGCCGGTGTCACGATGACTGAAGTCGTTAACTCGATCAAGCGCGTGACCGACATCGTTGGTGAAATCAGCATGGCAAGTGTTGAGCAGAGCTCGGGCGTCGCCCAGGTTGGTGACGCGGTCAGCCAGCTTGATCGTGCCACGCAGGAAAATGCCGCATTGGTTGAACAAAGCGCGGCAGCGGCCGATAGTTTGAAATCCCAGGCGCAAAACCTGGTGCATGCCGTTGCGGTGTTCAAGATTGACAACACAGCATTGTCGGTAAAGGGTCAATATGACAACCCTGCTGTAACACCTGCATTAAACGCGCCGGACAAGGCGCCGGCAAAACACGAATTCAAGGAAAAACGATCAGCCACCCGTGCCGCCAATGTGGTCCGGCCGGCGTTTAAACCACTGGCGGCAATCGGCATCGCGCCACCGGCAAAACTTGCGGCGGCACCGGCTTCAAAGGGCGGCTCAGACGAGTGGGTGTCGTTCTAAGCGAATCCCGATCCGGGCGTTGTGGTCGACGGCAGCAAGAAGTCCTTGGCTGCCACAGCGGGCTGGAAAACCTGTCTTTACGAGTGCGGGCGGCATAACTACTCCAATCAATCCTGCACGGGTTGGCCGCAAACGATCTTGTTAGCAGCGCGGCCGAGGTTTGCCGGCGTCCATGTTTTGCCACCTTTGGTGGTTTCGGCGACACATTCCTCTTACGCGGCAGCCGGCGGCGGTTGGTGGTACAAGGTTTCGGTTCGAATCGGGAAAATATCTGTCTGGCGATCACGAAAAAAGTGACGCAGGGTGGTCGAGATGGTGCGGAATGCCAGCTCGTCCCACGGGATATCGGCTTCGTCGAACAACGCGACCTCGAGACTCTCGGTGCCAGCCGCAAAGTCAACATCCAGCAACTCGGCGCGAAACAACATATAGACCTGTGAAATTGCCGGCAGCGAAATCACGGTATAAAGCGAGACGATGCGTATACGTGCGCGGGCTTCCTCAAGCGTTTCTCTGGTGGCCCCTTCTTCGAGGGTCTCACCTTCCTCCATAAAACCGGCGGGCAAGGTCCATTTGCCGTAACGCGGCTCGATGGCACGCTTGCAGAGCAGCACCTTGCCCTGCCAAACCGGCAATGCGCCGACGACAATTTTTGGGTTGAAATAATGGATATGACCACAGGCATCACATACATCGCGCAAATGATCATCACCTGCCGGGATGCGATTGGCGACCCGGCTGCTGCCGCATTGGCTACAAAAGCGCGGGGCAATATGCGTCATTTTTGTCGTAATGGTGCGTAAACGGATGTCGCGCAAGAAGCGTTGTTCATAGTGGCGCATGGTAGCATACGGCGTTTTTCGCCAATGGGCGAAGCCAACGGAAAAAGGCAGAAATGGTGAGTGTCAAAGGCAATGTCGCAATCGTTCTTGCGGTCCTGGCTTGTGCGTCGGTTGTGCAGTCGGCCCTCGCGCAGGTGGCGGTGGTGCTGAACTCAGGCGAAGGCACCGTCAGCGTGATCGACAAGGTCAAGAAGGCGGAAATCAAGCGCTTCCCGGTCGGCAAAGAGCCGCATCATTTGATGGCCACGCCAGACGACCAGTATTTGATCGTGGCCAACGCCGCATCCAACGATCTGGTTTTTCTCGACCCGAAAACCGGCGAGATCAAACGGCGTATCGATAACATTTCGGATCCGTACCAGATTGGTTTTTCACCGGACAAAAAGTGGTTCATATCGGTGTCGCTGCGCTTGGATCGCACCGACATTTATGACGGCGACTTCAAGCTGGTAAAACGTCTCGCCACACCCAAAGCGCCGTCACACGTTGCCTTCAGCAGTGACAGTGCAACCGCCTTTATCACGCTGCAGGATTCAAACGAACTGGCCGCCATCGACCTGAAGACCCAGACGATAAGATGGACAATCAAAGTCGGCAACATGCCGGCGGGGGTGTGGGTAACGCCCGACGACAAGCATGTATTAGTCGGCATGACAGGGGAGGATTACGTCGAGGTTATCGACTTGGCAAGCCGCAAAACCATCAAGAAAATCAAGACCGGCAAGGGTGCGCACAATTTTATTGCGATGGGCGATGGCCGGCGTATTCTGGTCAGCAATCGTGTGTCAAATACGATCAACATCATCGATCAACAGACGCTCGCGGTGATCGATACGATCAATGTGCCCGGCGGCCCGGATTGTATGGAGTTGACCGGCGACGGTAAAGAGTTGTGGGTCACCTCGCGCTGGGCAAAAAAGGTGACCATCATCGATATGGAAACCAAGAAGATCACCAAACAAATTCCGGTCGGCAAATCGCCGCACGGGATTTATTTTATGGGTCACGCGGCGCGCAAATGATGCACGGCGTTGACACGAACGCTTTGTTGTTACCGGGATTGTGCCGGCGACTCGATCCCCTGCAATTTGTCAAATCGGGACGGTTCGTGTTTCCATTGCTGGTCGCAGCGCTGAGTGCGGGTCAGCCGGTGGCTCTGCGTGCCGCCGACAACCAATGCAAAGCCACCGTGTATCTCACCATCGATACCGGCCATATGGAACCTGCCGAAAAGATGGCGATGATGCTTAAGCGCCAAAACGTCAAGGCAACTTTTTTTCTGGCGAACGAAAAAACCAAACGCGGTGACACGTCGTTGGACCCGTCGTGGTCGACATATTGGCAGGCGCGCGCCAATGAGGGGCACGCATTTGGTTCGCACACATGGCGCCATTGGTATTTTCGACGCGACATCGGCGCGGAAAACGTGCACTACGTGCCATGGGGCGCAAAAGAGGGAGAGGTGCTTGACCAACGCCAGGTTTGTGCTGAGTTGAATGCCAGCGAGGACGCGTTCAAAAAAATGACCGGCCGCGGCTTTGACGGCATCTGGCGCGCGCCGGGTGGCAAGCTGACGCCAAACACTTTGCGATTTGCCGAATCGTGTGGCTATAAACATGTCGCCTGGTCGCCCGCCGGATTCTCCGGCGACGAGTTGCCCAGCGAGAAATTTCCCGGGGACAAGCTGATTGCGAACCAACTGCGCGACATCAAGAACGGCGACATCCTGTTATGGCATCTTGGCATCTGGTCGCGCAAGGAGCCGCTATACCCGCGCCTTGATGGGTTAATCACATCGTTGAAGGCGCGCGGGTTTTGTTTTGCAACGATTCCCGACCATCCGCAATTTGCCTCAACACGCAGTGGTAGTCCAAAAAAGTGAACGATGATGTTTGACTGGTTTGCCGATCTTTTTGCCGAATTGCACCAACACGTCTTTGAGTCGGGTGTGTTGCCGCTTGTGCATGCACTCGGGCTTGGGGGCTGGGCAGAGCAGGCCTTTGACGCCACCGAAATTTTCCTGATCGGTGCAATTGAAATCACGATCCTTGCCGTGGTGCTTACTGCGTTTGAAAGATGGCGGCCGGTTGAAGTGCAGGCCGATGCCAGTAGCAGAAAACTCGACATTATCTATACGATGTTGAACCGGCTCGGCTTTATCCCGCTGCTGATGTTTTTTCTGCTGCTGCCGCTTGTCGACGGGCTGGATGCGGCATTGCGCATGGCCGATGTTATCCCGCCGAAACTTGAAGATGCGATGCCGTGGCTTAACGACGCACCGTTTTTGTCATTCTTGTTCTATCTCGTGTTGTTGGATTTTGTCGCTTATTGGTTGCACCGGTGGCAGCATCGATTTAATTGGTGGTGGTCGTTACACGCGCTGCACCACGCACAACGACAAATGAGTTTCTGGTCGGACAACCGCAATCACCTGCTCGACGTCTTGCTGATTGATGCGGTATTCGCGTTGATTGCGCTATTGATCGGTGTGCCACCCGCACAGTTCGTTGCGGTGGTGGTGGCGTCCCGTATGGTTGAAAGCCTTTCACACGCCAATCTGCGCGTCGATTTCGGTCGTGTTGGTGAATATTTGCTGGTCAGCCCGCGTTTTCACCGCGTACATCACGCCATCGGTCTTGGGCACGAGGGGCGCACCATGGGTTGCAATTTCGCCGTGTTATTCCCGGTGTGGGACGTATTGTTTGGCACGGCAAACTTTGAACCTGTTTTCCCCGCCACCGGCGTGCGCGACCAACTCACCGGTCGCGACTATGGCGAAACCTTCTGGCGTCAACAGTGGCTGGGGATCAAGCGGCTGGTCAGAATCGGCGGCGATTGACGGAATTGCGAATGTGCTTTATTAGTAGGCGACCAACGATCCCTGCCGGCGTAGATTGGGTAGGCTGGTCCCGCCGGACGGCAGTTGCCTGCCGGCATCGACAGCGCGTGCACCGAGTCCGGCATCTTGCGCGATATAAGCCGTAGGTGCAGCCGGCACGCCTGGCACGCCAAAGCTTGCGGTCCCGCTCATGCCATTGACGCCACCAAGTGAGAAAAACGCGCGACCGCTATTTCCGGACGTCCCTGTGAAAAATCCGTCGAAGCGTCCCTCTGGTTGTGCCCCGGCACATGCACCGCTGCAGGTCACCGTTAGCGTGCCAACATTGGTTGGCAAGCCCGTACCAGTCGTGGCTGAAAAACCAACGCCAACCAGTGGAACATTTGACGCACTGGCTGTGAAGGTGGGGCCGGCGGTATTACTTGGCGTGATGGTCGAGCTAACGGTCGCGTTAAAGCCCACGGTGCGGTTTGAGAAGTTGGCATTGAGGGTGCCGGTAATGGTGCTCGGGGTGTAGTCGGCATTACTCGTGAATCCTGGGTTTCCGTTTGATATCGAGCCGAACACTAATGTCGCCGTTCCGGTTTGTGGAGTTGAAATTCCGACCGTTGGTGCACTCGCCGCTTGGAGGGCAAAAAATCCACTGATGTGATCCGGCATGGCGCCACCACCATTAGGCACCCCTGTTCCAGTGATACGGTATTGGCCGGCGGCAAATTGACCATTGGCTCCTACAACCGCCGCGCTGGTCACACCGACATAGCCACGACTGTTACAGGCTGACCCCGCGCAGGTAATGGCCATGCTACCCGGGCCGCTGATTACCGGCGTGCGGTTTGGATCTATTGCCACCCAATTTACGAAGGGGGCGCCCTGCTGAAATGGTGCGGGCTGACCGACGAGCGTCAGATTTTGATTGTTGATGCTCAACGAGCCATCTAATGTTGCAGTCAGGCTGTTGAAGTTAAAGCCAATGGTCCATGAATTCAGGCGTCCGACATTGCCGGCACCGTCGGTCGGCAACGTAGAACCAACGAGAGAGTAGGTTGTGGCGCCGGTAAAGGCGCCGGCAACACCGGAATCAGTCGTTCGGTATACACCGTAGGCCCCACTGCGGGGGCCGAGGTTAAAAACACGCGCGGCACCATTTGGCTGGCTGTTGTCACGCACCTCGATTGTGCCACCTTCCCAACGGCCCAAAATGACGCTGCCATCGCTGGTGCGAAATGCATCGCGATGTTGCCCACCGATGAATTCGTAGCTGGCGTCAGCGATTGTGAGTGGTGTATAGCCGGCCGGGAGAATGCCTGGGACGCCACCGCTTGAAATGAACGTGATCGTGCCGGTGAGGGAATTGCGCACGCCGATCAATTGACCCGCGGCATTAAAAACTGCCGTACTGCCCTGCGGGAAGATGCCTTCGAATCCACCGGTTGTCAGCGGATTTGGGGCGCGAAATGAGATCGAGGTGTTTGGATCAGAAATAGTGCTGCCCAATGCCGGGTTGGTCGTCGTTTGCAATACAAAGTGGCCGGAGATCAAATCGGTCAGTGAGCTGCCGGGCAAACGATTGGGATTGATTCGATATTGACCACCGATGAAACTGCCGGTTGTGCCGGCGATGTTGGCACCAACACTGCCGTTGTAGCCGATGCCCGCACAATTGCTGCCACTGCAGCCGATATTCAGGGTGCCAAGTCCGGACGTCCATTGCAGCAATGCGCTGCCGCGGGCAAAGCTGCTGTTGCCGGACAGCGTGAGATTTTGATTGTTGACCGCGAGTGCGGCGTTCAATCGCGCGGTGAGCAGGCTGAAATTAACCCCGATGGTTGCGGACGATAATGTGCCGACATTGCCAACCGCATCGGTTGGCGCGGTCGCCGCGAGCAGGTTATAGGTGCTGCTGCCGGTGAAGGTGCTGGCCACACTGGATAGCGTCGGCGTCACGAGACCGTAGGAAAGGCTACGATTGCCCAATTGCGAATCAGATCGATAGTTCGGATCAGTCGACGCCAGGGTGTTATTAAGCAGCGAAATATTGCCACCCGTCCAGCGACCAATTATCACGCTTCCATCGGGCGTTTTGAATCCGTCCCGGTGGGATCCGCCCGAGAAACTTACAGTGGCATCGGACGAACCTGACGGCGTATAACCCGCCGGAAATGCGGCGTTGCCGTACATGTTTACCGAAATATCACCATTGCGCAGTTCAATCAATTGTCCGGCCGCATTGAGGATTGCCGTGGTATTCCCAGTTGCGCCAGTTTGAACAAACACGCCCTGATAGCCGGGCGGCAACGAGGGATCAATACCGCGTACGGTATAAACACCACCCGTCAGGGCGGTGGTTGCCGCAACAATTGCGGCGGTCGCCGCAGTGTTAGCTTGGGCAGCTGACGTCGTTGGCGGCGGTGGTGGCGCGGCAGCTGCGGCGCTGCTGGTGCTTGCCGGCGGGGTAGCGGTCGGTTCGGCGGCTTTCTCGGTTTCACCGCTGCTTGAAGAACTCTTTGGTGCCGGTGACGCCGCCTGCGCGATAAATGCGGGCGTTGGAATGTAGCGCGGCGCCTGTCCCGCCAAGACTTGAATGGTTTGTCCCGGCATCGACACCAGGGTGCCGCCGGCATTGCTGGTGACACTATGTGCCCCGGTAAGCGTGTGATTGATGGTGCCGATTGCATCGTAATGCGCCAACACGTTGCCAGATCCGCGAATGCCGAGGGTGGCGACCGCTGTGCGCATCTTGAATCGATCACGGTTGCGACTGACAATTTCGCCCGTGAAAGTGCGCAGTGTTCCCTTCAGCAGCCCGATCACGGCATCGCCCACGGTCGTTTGCATCGGGCTGAATTCATATTTTTCGACGCGCATCTCGCTACCTGGACGCAGCGACAAAAATGCACCGTCGATCATATTCAACTGGATATTGCCGTTTGCCGATGTGCGGATGAGGTCGCCCACATTGATCAGCGTGGCGCGCATTGCCGGAAACTTCTGGCTACCGCGTTCAATTTCGACGCCACCACTGACATATTGTATGTTCCCCGCCGGCTGCGCGATGGCGGTTCCGGCGAGCAATACAAAAATTACCGCCATGAATACGGCCGCCGCGGCGCCGAGCCGCGTGGAGAATGTTGCTGCGATCGCTTGATGGGTAATCATGTTCGTTCCCTATTTAAAATCGCGACGAATGACAAAACCACCATCCGCTTTTCGGAATGAATACAGCTGTATGTTCGACCGGTTGTCCATATAGGTGATGTATGGCAGGATCGACCAGGCCGGCGTGATGCGCCAGCCAACGCGGACGGTAAAGTCGTAAAGATTGTCCACACCAAACTCAACCAACCCGGCACGTGCAAATGGCTTTTCGTCGGCCCGGCGTGTCCACGCAGCGCTGACGGACCATGAAAAAGTTTCGCGCGGGTCAGACGCGATCATGAAGCGGACACCATAGGATTTGCGCGAAACACTGGTGTCAACAAATTCGTTTAGTGTGCGCTTCGCGCGTTCTTTGGTAAAAAATGCCAGACCGGAAACGCTGCCACCGGTCATCCATTCGGGTGAATGTTGGAGAGAGGTGGAAAAGGTCAGTTGATCAGTGTCCTGGGTTTTGTTTGATTGGTAACGAACGCTACCTGCCTGCAAACCCAATGCAAGATTGGTCTTCGCAGATAGCGGTGTGCGCCAATCAGCGGCAATACCACCGATGGTACGGTTATTGGTGACGCGCACGGCCGCCGAAGCCGGGTCAAACGCCCCGTCTTGCTTGAACTGTTGGGCAAACGCCGACAGACCCAGACTGCGTTCACCAAACCGCCACTCATGGCCGCCGACCGCATCTATCAAGGTGTGATTGAAGTCGTCGTACTCGCCAAAAAACCGCGCGCGCGCGTTGGCGGCAAAGAAAAACGTCCGGTCTTCGCGGTATCGGTTGACGAGGTCAAGACCAACATTCACGCCGCCATAATTGTCACCACGGCGGATTGAGTTTCCCGTCGGCTGAATGCCGGCAAGACCGAAGGAATTCAGAATGGCACCGGGAAAGTCCCGTGTGCTGGAGGAGAGATTGTTGTCGCGCCCGCCGCCGGCTTCAACGTAACTTGAGACGGCGAACCGCTGCTTGGCTTTGAGCCTTGAAATTTCGGCAAGATAGCCTTCCAGCAGGGATTTGCCTTGCGGATTTGGCGCGCGGCCAACCAGTCGCTTGAATTCCTGTTCCGCCAGGTCTAGTGAACCCATTCGCAGATAGGTGCGGCCCAATTCAAGCCGGGCACTGTCAAAATCCGGATTAGCAACCAGCGATCGTTCAAACGCCATCGCTGCCCGCTCCAACCGGTTGGATTCAAATGCGGCCACACCAAACCAATAATCAAACACCTCTTCACCGGCACGCTCGTTTTCAAGCGGCAACAGCAGTTTGTAAGCGGCATCGGCATTCTTACTCTCGATCAATCCCTTGGCTTTGGTGATGACATCAGCCGGGTTGGCGGTCGCCGATTGCGCATTGGCGTTCGCCGCAAGGTACGGTGCGGTGGCAACCGCAATAAGCATCGAAATGCCGGCCGACAGAAAGGCCCTGCCGCAACGACTAATACGGTGGCGATTTTTCATGAATCTCCCCGACGCTGGTACGCGTCCATCTGGCTTATTGTTGTCCTGCTGCAAGGTTAGTGGATTTTTAGGGCCGACGCAACGGGTGCTGTTCTTACCCACGTACAGTCATTGCCGGCATGAACCGGCGACGATCATGTTGCGAGTTTTGCGACATCGCCGGTCGGTTTTTCGGGTTTCTCCAACGCAAGTGCAATAATTCCGCCTCTATCGTCTTGATCAGGAAAGTATTTGCCAGTGGAAAGCCAGCGCCCCCCAACAGATCCTGCCGCCGTCGTGCGGCAGGACGGTCCATTTATTGCCAATATTGAGTCGCTCGACCATGAGGGCCGCGGTGTCAGCCATGTCGATGGAAAAGTCGTATTCATAGAAGGCGCCCTGCCACGAGAGCAGGTCGTCTATAAGCCCTCTCGCAAAAAAAAGAATTTCGAAACCGCCACGCTGGTATCGATAAAACGCCAATCGTCCGATAGGGTGATGCCACGTTGCCGGTATTTCGAGATTTGCGGCGGTTGTGCGCTTCAACACGCCAGCCCGCAAATGCAGGTTTCGACCAAGCAGCGGGTGCTGGAGGACAATCTTGCCCGCATCGGCAGGGTCGTGCCGGGGCGGGTGTTGCCACCCATCTACGCCGCACCATGGTTTTACCGGCATCGGGCGCGCATGTCGGTGCATTACGTTGCCAAAAAGGGTGGTGTACTGGTTGGATTTCGTGAGAAAAAAGCCGGCTTTGTTGCCGATATGCATTCGTGCGAAGTGCTCGCGGGTGGTCTGGGTGGGTTGATTGATCCACTACGCACGGTGTTGACCAGCCTGGATATCCGCGATCGGATTCCCCAGATCGAGGTCGCTGTTGCTGAAAACGTCACGGCGCTGGTGCTGCGTATCATGGATGCCCTGACGCCGGAAGACGAAA
>JANOEV010000213.1:0-4947 GCA_031413695.1 Burkholderiales bacterium | reverse complement strand
GCCTACGGCGAGTTGAGCTACTCGCAAAACAAGACCGGGTTCGATGTGAGCCCGTTGTCCACCCCCGGCACCATCATCGGACCCTACGGCATCCGCGGCTACGGTACGGGCGTAAACGTGCCGGAACTGACGCTCGCCGCCAGCCATCCGGATAACCCCTTCGGCATCCCCGCGCGATTCCGCTATACGTTCGGCGAGTTCGGCGCGCAGCGGCGCCTCAACGAAGTTGACATGTCGCGCTTCGTGACGGTCATCAAGGGATCGAACTGGGGCTGGGATTTCGATGCCGGGTACGTGCATGCCGAATCGACCCTCGACCAGAACTACACGGTGCTCAGCGTCGAGGGCGTGCTCAACGCGTTCAACCGTCCGGGCAGCGCGACCTTCGGATACCGCTTCAACCGTCCTGGCTCGAACACCCAGGCGCAACGGGATTCACTGCTCGTCCATGCGACGTCCTCCGCCAAGACCAAGCTCGACGTCGTCGACGTGAAGGGTAGCCGTGAACTGTTCAGCATGGCCGGCGGCGCCGCGGCGTTGGCCGTCGGCACCGAATGGCGCAGAACCTTCGTCAATACTCCGTCGCTCAGCGGCACCGGCGACGGTTCCGTGTTTGCGAGCTTCAACGGCGGCTACAGCCAGGACGAAAAAGTATGGGCGACGTACGGGGAGATTCTCCTCCCCGTGGCGAAGACCGTCGAGCTTTCGGCGGCGGTGCGCTACGACCAATACGACAAGTTCGATTCCACCACGCCCAAGCTCGCGGTGAAGTGGACGCCCCTCCAGCAGCTCGCCCTGCGGGCCTCCTACGCGGAAGGCTTCCGTGCGCCGAACGCAGCCGAGTCGAGCGCGGGCCACCTGGCCGCGTTCGGCTCCGCGGGCGCCTTCGACCCGGTGCGCTGCCCTGGCGGCAGTGGCCCCCTGCCGGGCGCAATTGCAGCGGATTGCACCGGCGCCAACGTCGCCGGCGCGGGCAGCGGTAACCCCAACCTGAAGGCGGAGACGTCGCAGAGCTACAACTTCGGCTTCATCGTCGAGCCGTTCAAGAACTTCTCTGCAGGCGCGGATTTCTGGAAGATCAAGAAGAAGGACGCGATCCAGACCATCTCCACCCAGGAGGCTTTCTTCGGTCCCACCGTCGTCCGCTCGGACAACAACCTGGTGGGCGCGAATGGGCAGATCATCCCGAACTCCGGCAGCGCCCTCGTGGTATTCGCGCCGTACGTGAACAAGGGTGAGTCTGAAGTCTCCGGCGTGGACGTGGATATCGCGTATCGCTGGACCACGCAGGCCGCCGGCGCATTCAAGGCCGAAGCGCATTGGACGCGCACCAAGGCCTGGAAGCTCATCGACGGCGGTGTGACCATCGACTACGCGGGTACGCACGGCAATTGCGACGTGTCCAACTGCATCGGCACGCCGAAGGACAAGGTCGTCACCACGCTGAGCTGGGACTACAAGCAGTTCGGCGCCGCCGCCCTGTTCAATTGGCGCAGCAGCATGGCGAACTACGCCGACACCAGCGGAGGAGAGTGCCTCTTCCACGACGCCAATGGCAACGACGCTCCGAGCGGCTGCAAAATCCCCTCCTTCTGGACGCTGGATTTGAGCGGCCGCTGGGACCTCAACAAGAACCTGCGAATCTACGGTTCGATTGCGAACGTGACCGACAAGGTCGCGCCGTTGGATCCCACCACGTACGGCGCCATCAACTACAACCCGATGGATGTCTCGGGTGCGTTGGGCCGATACTATCGCATCGGGCTGAAGTACACGTTCAAGTAACCTGCGGCTGTTTCCGGCACGCACAAGGGGGCTCTTCGGAGCCCCCTTGTCATTGGCGCTTCACCGGATTGCCACCGCCACCGCTGCAAAAAGACTGGAAATCGGCAGCGCAGTCTTCTAGCCGTCTTTTTCCTGCATAAGGACCTAGGCATTTAGTGGGCGCTATGTACCTTGAGATCATTTCTTCCAAACCAAAGCAACAATGAGAGCAATAAATCCGGCGTAAAACAACAGTACAAGCTTGATCAAGGCGAAAAGTATTGTCTGGATCAACCTCAAGAAGCTAACAAACGCTTTCATGCCACCTCCATTTTTGACGCCTAACGCCTTCGGTAAAAGGCGGGGCGCATTTGCGCCGTCCGGCGGTGGATTCGCCTGCAATTGCAGCAATAAACCCCATGGTCGCCAATTCCTGCAACTGGATCTCCAACGGACCCGCCATATTGCCTGCCTGATCAAGCAAGCCGGCAAAGGTGCGCTCGCCGTCAACCATGAACAGGATGGCCCGCAGCCGCCCCGGCAACTTGTGCGTACGCTTTTCGATCTCTTCAAGCCCTTTGCGTGTTTTGATCAAAAACAGATTGCGGCCGGAGAGCTTCAGTCATGGGGGTTTATCAATTTACAAAGGTTAAATTTTGTCATGCTTTGTATGAGCCGGTAACAGCGGCGGCGGCAGGTCGAAGCGGTTTTCAACATTGGCGCGGCGCTGGTGCCTGCCAAACAGGTCGACCGGCACCGATTTCATGCCGCGGCGCATGCAGCACTCTACGCGTTAACGGCTGCCAATGGCGGGCCCACAAAACAATGGTCTTGCCGGTGTTCGCGGCGGTTAATTTTCCGGCGTTCCCAAAAATACGTCGATTGGTTTATACTTTGCATCGATTCAGTTTGTCGCAGCATCCCCCCCCCGTTGTCCGGCAGGCCGCTTACATCGGCAATTTTTGTTTTATCGCTTGCAGCCGCATATGCACGGCTATATTGGAGATTCTATGCACATGATTCTTGCTCGTATTATGGTTTGTGTTGCGTTTTTTGGCTTGGGCAGCATGAGCGCATCCATCACCGCACAAACCCCCGCCGCGACACCAGCCGCCGCACCTGCCGATGCAAAACCGGCTGACGCCACGCCGGCACCGGCCGCCGCATCCGCACCGGCCAAAGCGCCCGCCAAAAAGCTGACCGCGGCAGAAGAGAATCCGTTCGGCCTTGCCGCGATGTTGGAGCACGGCGATATGGTTTCCAAGATCACCCTCTTCATCATGGTGGTGATGTCGATGGGCAGCTGGTACATCATTTTCACCAAGCTCTATGAGGGTAGCAAAATCACCCGCGAAGCCAAGGCGGCTGACGCAACATTCTGGGCGGCAGGCAGCGTGCGGGCCGGGGCAGATACCCTCAAGGACGAAAGCCCGTTCAGGTTCGTTGCGGAAAAGGGAATGGAAGCGACACAAAAACATACCGGTTTGCTGGGGCAAATTGATTTGTCGACCTGGGTGTCAATGGGCATCAGCCGCGCCATTGATAATGTGCAAAGCCGCATGGGTGATGGCATGGCGTTTTTGGCAACCGTTGGTTCGACCGCACCGTTTGTGGGTTTGTTTGGTACTGTCTGGGGTATTTACAACGCGCTGGTAAAAATTGGCGTCTCGGGGCAGGCGTCAATTGACAAAGTTGCCGGCCCGGTTGGCGAGGCACTCATCATGACCGCAATTGGCTTGGCTGTTGCCGTGCCCGCCGTGCTCGGTTATAACTTCATCGTTCGTAAAAACAAAACCAGCATGGATGCGGTGCGCGCGTTTGGTGCCGACGTCCACGCGGTACTGGTCGCGTCTGCAAACCTCAAGAAGTAAGGCGCCAACATGGGCATGCAGATTGGTTCTTCCGAAGGCGATGAGGAACTGAACTCAACCATCAACACCACGCCGCTGGTTGACGTGATGTTGGTGTTGTTGATTATTTTCCTGATTACCATCCCGGTCGTAACAACCTCGGTCAAGGTTCAGTTGCCGCTTGAAAAAAATGCGCTGCGTGAAACCAAGCCGGAAAATATTGTCCTGTCGGTCGGCATCGATGGCCGGCTGTTTTATTACGACGCCGCGATCAAGGATTCCGAGGACTTGAAGGAAAAGCTTCGTCGCGCCCGTGATGACGCAAAACGGGCCGACAAGCCGCAACCTGAAATCCATATTCGAGGCGACGCAAACACGCCTTATGAGCCGATCGGTCGCGCCATTTTGGCGATTCAGCAAGTCGGCCTGACCAAGGTTTCGTTTGTAACCGACCCGACCACCAATTAATCAAGCGGGGTGTCGGCTGTTGCCGGCCCTGCAATGAACCCGGAGAAACACCATGGGGATGAATGTAGGCCCAAGTAGCGGTTCGGCAGATCCAGAACCGATGATGGATATCAACACCACGCCGCTGATCGACGTGATGCTGGTATTGATCATCATGTTGATCATCACCATTCCGATTCAATTGCACTCGGTAAACATGGAAATGCCTGTTGGCACACCACCGACTGCAGATAAACCACAGGAGGTCAGGGTCGATATCGACAAATCCGGATTAATTTACTGGAATGGGGTCGTCGTTGACCGTGAAACGCTTGATGCAAACATGGTTGAAACGGCAAAAATTTCACCACAGCCTAATTTGTTGGTGCGACCGGATAAGGCAGCCAAATACGACAATGTGGCGTATGTCCTTGCCAACTCGCAACGGCGCGGGTTGACGCGATTGGCAATTATCGGCAGCGAGCAGTACCGCTGATCGTTTTTTTTGAATAGCAACGTCATTCGGCGGTTTCGCGGGCATCCGGCAAGACCGAAGCGCAAAGAATCAATGGTGGAGACCAGTTCATGAGTTCGGCCAATACAGAAACAGAAGGTATGATCGTGATGTCCGGCTGGGCGCAAAAGCAGCGCAACCCGCGCAAGCACATGGCTGGCATTATTTTTGTTGTCGGGATCCACTCCCTGGTTCTGTGGATGATCCTGACCGGTGCCGGGCAGACGTTTATGAAGAAAGTGGTGCCCAAGTCGATTGTCGAGGTAATTCTCCCCCCGGAGCCTCCACCACCGCCGCCGCCGCCGCCACCAAAAGTGCAGCCAAAGCTCGATACCCCGCCGCCGCCGCCGGATACATACGTTCCGCCCCCTG
>JANOEV010000212.1:0-3882 GCA_031413695.1 Burkholderiales bacterium | reverse complement strand
GCCGCACGTCTAACCAGGCGTTTTGGGGCGGTGTAAGGTGTGTCGCCTGCCAGATGTCGTGTCTAAACATCCATGAACGTGACTTCAATGCCGCCCAGCTTCGCGGCGACATGGTTGTAAACCCATGCGGCAAACCAGGTGAACAGGAAGCCGAACGCGCCGTACATCAACGGCATGACGACGAACAGAATCGCCGGCGGCCCGGGTTCCGGTGAGAATGCCATTGGCACCATGACCAAAATCACAAATGGCAACGACAAAACGAGATACATCACCGCCAATACTTTTGCGGATTGCATCGGCGTAATATTGACGAGCTGTTTCTTCATGGCGGGCACCCCTTTTAGTCTGAGCCCTCTCGATTAACCCGGCGTCCAACGTCGTCAACAACGCGCGGCGACATGTGCTGTGTCCAGCCAATATAGTCGACTGGACACGATGTAACAATTGCCTACGCCGCCTGACGAATCCGGATTTCTTTGCCGCCGGCGGCAGGATTGCGATACGCCACCAGCCGCTCGTCCCAACGCTTTTTGGCATCGACAACATGCGCGTGTTTGACGTGACCAAATCCACGGATGTGTTCCGGAATCGACGCCAGATCAACCGCGATGTCGTAGTTGGCCGCGCTGGTGTTCACCAACAAATCGTCAATCAGTTTTTCGTAGTCGGCGATGAGTTTGCGTTCCATTTTGCGCTCGTCGGAATAACCAAAAATGTCGAGCGCGGAACCGCGCAATCCCTTGAACTTTGCCAATACCGCGAAGGCCGACATCATCCACGCACCGAACACTTTTTTGCGCGGCTCACCGGTTGCGGCATCGACATCCGACATGACCGGCGGGGCGAGATGAAAGGTTAACTTGTAATCACCTTCAAATTGATCGGCAACTTTTTGTTTGAAACCCATATCGGCATAAAGACGCGCCACTTCGTATTCGTCTTTGTACGCCAGCACCTTGAAGTAGTAGCGCGCCACAGCAGCAGCAAGTGCTTTTTTGCCGGGGAATTTTTCCGCCTCAAACGCCACCACCCGCCTGACCAATGCCGCGTAACGGTCCCCATATGCGCTGTTTTGATAACCGGTCAAAAATTCCATGCGGCGCGCGATCATTTCATCGATCGATTCAGACAATTTGTAATGTCCGCTTTTCGGCGGCACCGGGAACGCGGCTTTTGTCACCGCTGCCAAATCAACGGCGGCACGACGCCCCCAGTCAAACGCCTGTTTGTTCTTTTCCACCGCCGTGCCGTTTAACTCAATGGCACGCAGAATAGACGCGCCTGCAAGTGGAATCAGGCCCTTTTGATAACCGAAACCCATTACAAAGGGGTTGGTGAAAATAGCATCGCCCATCAGCGCGGTCGTAAGGTCCGATGCATTAACAAACTCCACCTCGGCCATGGTCTCTTGTAGCGTTGCCTCGAGATCTGTCACTGGAATTTGTAAATCGGCATTTTTGGTGAAATCACCGGTGGTTGAAACATCCGAATTGACCACGCCGCGCGTGAGTGATTTTTGCATCTTGGCGATGGCTTCGTCGGAGGTCGATACAATCATGTCGCAGCCGAGCAAGGCATTGGCCTCACCGGCGGCAATGCGTACCGCATGAATGTCTTCCGGCTGACGGGCAATCCGCACGTGGGTGTAAACACTGCCGCCCTTTTGCGCCAGACCGGTCATATCCAGCACCGCCACGCCCTTTTGCTCAAGGTGCGCCGCCATGCCCAACAACGCGCCGATGGTCACCACGCCGGTACCGCCGACACCGGTCACCAGGATGCCCCATGGCGTATCAAGCGCCGGCAGCACCGGATCCGGCAATGCGGCAAACACTTCCTGCACAATGGCTTTTTTCTTGCGCAGGCTGCCACCCTCAACGGTGACAAACGACGGACAAAAACCTTTCACACACGAAAAATCCTTGTTGCACGACGATTGATCGATGCCGCGCTTGCGACCAAACTCGGTCTCGACCGGCATGATCGACAAACAGTTCGACTTCTTGCCGCAGTCGCCACAGCCCTCACAAACCAGATCGTTGATGACCACACGTTTTTGCGGGTCCGGAAAGGTGCCGCGCTTGCGACGGCGGCGTTTTTCTGCGGCACAGGTCTGATCATAAACAATGATGGTGACACCCGGCAACTCACGCAATTCGCGTTGTATTGCATCGAGCTCATCACGATGGTGCACCGTCACACCAGGCGCAAAATTGACACCGACCGGATACTTGTCCGGCTCGTCGGTCACCACCACGATCTTGCCGACCGCCTCGGCGTGGACCTGTTGCGTAATTTGCGGCACGTTGAGCGGGCCGTCAACCGGTTGACCGCCGGTCATTGCCACCGCGTCGTTGAACAAAATCTTGTAGGTGATATTGATGTTGGCACCGACCGCGGCACGAATCGCCAACAGGCCGGAATGGAAATAGGTGCCGTCGCCCAGATTGGCGAACACGTGTTTGGTTTCGGTAAAAGGTGCGATCCCTGCCCACGGCACGCCTTCGCCGCCCATTTGTGTGAAGGTCATGGTGGCTTCAGGTCGTATCCACGTTGCCATGTAGTGGCAGCCGATACCCGCCAGCGCTTTTGAACCTTCCGGCACACGCGTGGATGTGTTGTGCGGGCAACCCGAACAAAAATACGGGATGCGCGCGACCTTGGCACGCGGACGTGCCAATGCCGCCTCTTTATCCTCGATGAACTTCAGTCGCGCTTCGACGATCTTCGAGGTGTAAAACTTGCCAATGCGTTTGGCGATCACCCGTGCAATCATCGCCGGTGTCAACTCACCCGAGGCGGGCAACAACCATTCCGGCCGCGACACTTCCCATTCGCCGTGTTCGTCGTATTTGCCGATCACACGCGGCCGCACATCGTCGCGCCAGTTATAGAGTTGTTCCTTGAGTTGGTATTCGATCAACTGGCGCTTTTCTTCGACCACCAGGATTTCGTCGAGTCCGCTGGAAAATTCGCGCACGGCAGTCGGCTCCAACGGCCACGGCATGCCGACCTTCATCACCCGCAAACCGATTTCGGCGGCGTGCGGGCGTCGATACCAAGGTCTTCGAGTGCCTGCATGGTGTCGAGGTAGCTCTTGCCAGAGGCGATGATGCCCAGCCTTGGATTTGGCGCGTCAATGGTGACGCGGTTGAGTTTGTTCACCCGCGCATACGCCAACGCGGCGTAAATTTTGTCGTGTTGCAAACGCTGCTCTTGCTCGAGCGGCGAATCCGGCCAGCGAATATGCAAACCACCGGCGGGCATCTGAAAATCTTCCGGCAGCAAGATTTTGGGTGAATCAATATCAATGTTGACTGAAGCCGACGCATCGACCGTATCCGAAATACATTTGAACGCCACGTAGCAGCCGGAAAAGCGTGACATGGCAAAACCATGCAATCCCAGTTCGATCAGGTCGGCCACCCCGGTCGGATACAACACCGGAATCATCGCCGCATCAAACGCATGCTCGGATTGGTGCGGCAGCGTTGATGATTTACAAGCGTGATCATCACCCGCCACCAACAACACACCACCATGTTTGGCGGTGCCGAATGCATTGGCGTGCTTAAACACGTCGCCGCAGCGATCAACACCCGGCCCTTTGCCGTACCAGATGCCAAATACACCGTCGTACTTGGCGCCTTCAAACAACCCGACCTGCTGCGAACCCCACACGGCGGTGGCGGCGAGTTCTTCGTTCACACCCGGCGTGAAAAAAATATGTTTTTCTTTGAGAAAGGACTTGGCTTTCCACAGCGCCTGGTCGTAGGCGCCGAGCGGTGAACCGCGATAGCCGGAAATGAAGCCGGCGGTGTTCAGGCCTGCCGCCAGGTCGCGTTGGCGTTGGATCATTGGCAGGCGCACCAGCGCCTG
>JANOEV010000211.1:0-5178 GCA_031413695.1 Burkholderiales bacterium | reverse complement strand
CTGGCGCCAACAATACGACTCGCGCGTATCTGGGAAGGACCAGCTTAAAGGCCACCCGGTCATACTAGGTAACACTACGTATAATCTATGAGTTATTTATTTATTTACATCTGCGTGTCACTGGGAGCATGGAGTATGTCGCTGATACTTCTATTATTGCAAAATAAGGTATAATGGGTCCGGTACAAGCGTTTGAGTCGAAGGTATATTTTGAAGCTATTGTTCTGGTTGACAATGGACCGCTTCATTGTTTCTTCGAAACGAACCTTGTGCTGATCGGATTGCGGTGATTCAAGTATGCAGAAGCATTAGCGCCATGCGGCTGATGGTCAACAAGATCAAGGATTGGGAAGCCGCGGGCGCAACCGTCCAGGCAACCGCAATCGGCAACAAGGGTTTTGGCTTTTTGCAGCGTTATGGCATTCCGGTGACATCACATGTGATCGGCCTCGGCGACAAGCCGCATCTGGACAAAATGATCGGCCCAATCACGATTCAGCTCGATCAGTTTTCAGAGGGCAAGATCGACGCGCTTTATCTTTGTTATACCAAGTTCATCAATACGATGAAACAGGAAACCATGTGCGAGCAGTTGTTGCCGCTCACCGGAGATGCACTTGGTGCGCCGGACAGCACCTGGGATTACCTGTACGAGCCGGATGCAAAAGTGGTGCTCGACGAATTGCTGGTGCGTTACATCGAATCAATCATCTACCAGGCGGTGTCAGAAAATATTGCCTCCGAGCAATCGGCGCGTATGGTGGCGATGAAGTCTGCTTCAGACAACGCCAAGGAAGTGATCGGCGATTTGAAGCTGACCTACAACAAAGCCCGTCAGGCGGCGATCACCAAAGAGCTTTCGGAGATCGTTGGCGGCGCGGCGGCAGTTTAAGTTTCTCAACAGAATTCAGAATCAAACTTTAGTCAGGTACGAATATGAGCCTAGGAAATATTGTTCAGTGTATTGGTGCGGTGGTCGACATCCAGTTTCCCCGCGATGCCATGCCAAAAATTTACGAAGCGTTGACCCTGCAGGACGACGGTCAAAAGAGCTTTGCCGAAAAAGGCCTGACCTTTGAAGTCGAGCAACAGCTCGGTGACGGCGTGGTGCGATGCATCGCCATGGGCTCATCCGACGGTTTGCGTCGCGGCATGAAGGTCAAGGGCTCGGGCGCGCCGATTTCGGTGCCGGTGGGCGCGGCAACGCTGGGTCGCATCATGGACGTGCTGGGCCGTCCGATCGACGAACAAGGTCCGATCAAAACTGAAGAGCGCCGCTCGATTCACCAGCCGGCACCAAAGTTTGACGAGTTGTCGCCATCCGTCGATTTGCTGCCAACCGGTATCAAAGTGATCGATCTGGTTTGCCCGTTTGCCAAGGGCGGCAAGATCGGCCTGTTCGGCGGCGCTGGTGTGGGCAAGACGGTCAACATGCTTGAGCTGATCAACAACATTGCCAAGAGCTACGGCGGCTTGTCGGTGTTTGCCGGTGTGGGTGAGCGTACCCGCGAAGGTAACGACTTCTACCACGAGATGCAGGAAGCCGGCGTTATCAAGGCCGACAACCTGAGCGAATCAAAAGTTGCGATGGTGTTCGGTCAGATGAACGAGCCACAGGGCAACCGTTTGCGCGTGGCGCTGACCGGTCTGACCATGGCCGAGCGTTTCCGCGACGAAGGCAAAGACATTTTGTTCTTTGTCGACAATATTTACCGCTACACCCTGGCCGGTACCGAAGTGTCCGCGCTGCTGGGTCGTATGCCGTCTGCGGTGGGTTACCAGCCGACACTGGCCGAAGAGATGGGCGTATTGCAAGAGCGCATCACGTCGACCAAAACCGGTTCGATCACCTCGATTCAGGCTGTTTATGTGCCTGCGGATGACTTGACTGATCCGTCACCGGCGACCACCTTTGCCCACTTGGATGCAACCGTGGTGTTGTCGCGTGATATCGCATCGCTCGGAATTTATCCTGCGGTGGATCCACTTGATTCAACCAGCCGCCAGCTTGATCCACAAGTTGT
The DNA here is from genome assembly GCA_031413695.1 of Burkholderiales bacterium. GTDB lineage: Bacteria > Pseudomonadota > Gammaproteobacteria > Burkholderiales > Usitatibacteraceae > UKL13-2. Next base: position 3,154 of record JANOEV010000211.1, on the reverse strand, counting down.
GGGTGAAGAGCACTACACGGTTGCGCGCCGGGTTCAATCAACCCTGCAGCGTTACAAAGAATTGCGCGACATCATCGCGATTCTGGGTATGGATGAGTTGTCGCCTGAAGACAAACTCGCGGTATCGCGTGCACGTAAGATCCAGCGCTTCCTGTCGCAGCCGTTCAACGTCGCCGAAGTCTTTACCGGCTCGCCTGGCAAGATTGTGCCGTTGAAGGAAACCATTCGTGGCTTCAAGATGATTGTTGATGGCGAATGTGACGCATTGCCGGAGCAGGCGTTTTACATGGTTGGCGGCATCGACGAAGTATTTGAGAAGGCGAAAACAATGCAGTAAACCGGTGACCTGTGAACGGGCTGGCAATGGCCGCCCGATCACAACATCATCTGTTCACTCATTTACCAGGCAAACCAAATGGCAACACTCAACGTCAATATTGTTTCTGCTGAGCAATCGATCTTTTCGGGTGAAGCCGAAATGGTTGTTGCACCCGGCGAATCTGGTGAGCTCGGCATTTTGCCGCACCATGCGCCGCTGCTCACGCTGATCAAGCCGGGCACGGTAAAGGTCACCCTTGTGGGCGGCGCCGAGGAGCTGGTTTATGTCTCCGGCGGCATTCTGGAAGTCCAGCCAAAAGCGCTGACCATCCTCGCCAACACCTCAATTCGGGCAAAAGATCTTGACGAGGTCAAGGTCATGGAAGCCAAGCGAGCTGCTGAGGAAGCGCTTACTAACCGCGCAAGCGGCCAAGAGCGGGCTGTTGTTCAGGCCGAGCTGGCCCAACTCGCCGCGCAACTGGCAGCCATCAGAAAGTTGCGCAAATAAACAATTTTTGGTACCATAAACGTGCCGTAACGGTTTAGAGGCGCAGTAAATTTTTCAGGGCAGCGGATACCATCCGCTGCCTTTTTTATTGTCCAAACAAAATATGCAATCTTTGTCTGTTGTGATCCTCGCCGCCGGTCAGGGCAAACGCATGAAGTCGGCACTGCCAAAAGTGCTGCACGATATTGCCGGCAAGTCGATGTTATCGCATGTGGTTGATCGCGCCGCCGCGCTTTCCCCTCAAATCATCACGGTTGTTTATGGTCACGCCGGTGAAGCCGTGCGTGCGGCATTTGCCCACAACAACACCCTTACCTGGGCGCAACAATCGCCACAGCTCGGTACCGGCCACGCGGTGTTGCAGGCAATGTCGACCGCGGCGCGTGCCACCGATGTCACGCTGGTTTTATACGGCGACGTACCGTTGGTCAGTGTTGCCACACTCAAAACGCTGGTCGATGACGCGGCCACCAACAAACTCGCCTGGCTGACGATGGATGTTGCCAACCCCAAGGGGCTCGGCCGCATTGTGCGTGATACCAGCGGCCGGGTGCGCGAAATCGTTGAAGAAAAAGATGCAAACGATGAACAACGCAAGATTACCGAAATCAACACCGGCTTTTTGGCCTGTCCCACCGCGTGGCTCGCGCGCTGGCTGCCGATGTTGGGTCGCAACAATGCGCAAGGCGAGTATTATTTGACCGATATTCTGAAGTTGGCGGTTGATGAATCGCTCACGGTTACCACCCATTCACCGCAACACGAATGGGAGGTGACGGGCGTCAACAGCCGCGATCAATTGGCCGCATTGGAGCGCACGTATCAGATGGAAATTGCCAAAACCCTGATGGAAGCCGGTGTGACATTGCGCGACCCGTCGCGCATCGATGTGCGCGGCACACTGGTCTGCGGCGAAGACGTGGTGATCGACATCAATTGTATTTTTGAAGGCAGCGTGTCGCTTGGCAGGGGTGTTTCAATCGGCGCGCAGTGCATTTTGCGTGATTGCCAGATCGGTGAAGGCAGCCACATTCTGCCGTTCACCATGATTGATTCAGCCAGCGTCGGCACCAATGCCCGCATCGGCCCTTACGCACGCATCCGCCCCGGGTCCAGCCTGGCCGACGACGTCCATATCGGTAATTTTGTCGAGGTCAAGGCAAGCGCCATCGGCAGTGGCTCGAAGGCCAATCACCTCAGCTACATCGGCGACACCACCATCGGCAAAGACGTCAATGTCGGCGCCGGCACCATCACCTGCAATTACGACGGCGCCAACAAACACCGCACCGTCATTGAAGACAATGTCCACATCGGCTCCGATGTGCAATTGGTGGCGCCGGTGACGGTCCACGCCGGCGCAACCGTGGCGGCCGGCACCACCATCTGGAAAGACGTGCCCGCCAACACGCTCGCCCTGAATGAAAAAACGCAGCTCGCCAAAACCGGCTGGCAGCGCCCGCAAAAGTCCGAAAAGAAATAGCCATCCGCCTCATTTGCGCCACAAATACCGGCGCATGACAGCGTAAAATTTCGCGATCAAACAATTTGTTTAGCGAAGGCCCGTTATGTGCGGCATTGTCGGCGCAATCTCCACCCGCAACATCGTTCCAATCCTCACCGAAGGTCTGAAGCGGCTCGAATATCGCGGCTATGACTCGTCGGGTATCGCGGTCATGCCGGCCGACGCAAGCAAAATTGTCCGGGTACGCCGCGTCGGGCGGGTGTCTGAAATGGAAGCCGCGGCGTTGGCCGAAAACCTGCAGGGTGTATTGGGTATCGGCCACACCCGCTGGGCAACACACGGCGGCGTGACCGAGCCAAACGCGCACCCGCATGTCTCGCAGGATGAAATCGCCGTGGTGCACAACGGCATTATCGAAAACCACGACGCGCAACGCGCCCGCCTCAAACAAATCGGCTACGTGTTTGATTCACAAACCGATACCGAGGTGATTGCGCATCTGATTCATCACTATTTTCAAACCAGCAAAGACCTGTTCAAGGCAACCCAGCAAGCCGCACGCGACCTGCACGGCGCGTATGCCATCGGTGTGGTGGCGTTGTCGAATCCGGATGTGTTGATTTGTGCGCGCGTTGGTTGCCCGTTGCTGATCGGCGTCGGCGAACATGAAAACTTTATCGCCTCGGATGTCTCGGCGATTCTGCCGGTGACACGTCAGGTGATGTATCTCGAAGAAGGTGATGTCGCCGAAATCACGCGCGAGGCGACGTCGAACAGAAACACCATGTCGAGATCGGACGCGTAGCCCAGTTCCTTGCCGCCGAGCTTGCCGTAGGCGATCACCGCGAACCGGGCTTGCTCGC
>JANOEV010000210.1:0-3100 GCA_031413695.1 Burkholderiales bacterium | reverse complement strand
ATGTTGTTCGGCGAAAAATACGGTGACGAGGTACGCGTGTTGGAAATCGGTTCGTCGAAAGAGCTTTGCGGCGGAACCCACGTCGGCCGCACCGGCGATATGGGGTTATTCAAAATCACCTCTGAAGGCGGTGTTGCGGCTGGTGTGCGACGGGTGGAAGCGGTGGCCGGCTCGGTCGCGTTTGATCATGTGCAGGCGCTTAACCGCAGTCTGGAAAATGCGGCCGCCATGTTGAAGGCGCAACCGTCTGAGCTTGAGGCAAAGATCAGTCAGACATTGCAACACGTCAAGGAGCTGGAGAAACAACTTGGTCAATTAAAGTCCAAGCTGGCCGCGTCGGCGGGTGACGATTTGCTGGGTCAGGCCAAAGATGTCAACGGCGTGAAGCTACTTGCCGCCAAACTCGACGGGATCGATGCAAAAAGTCTGCGTGAGACCATGGATCAGCTCAAAAACAAATTGAAGTCAGGCGTGATTGTGCTGGCGGTGGTTGACGGCGAAAAGGTACAGTTGGCGGCGGGCGTCACAGCAGATCTAATCGGGCGTTTCAAAGCCGGAGAACTCGTGAATCATGTCGCGCAGCAGGTTGGTGGCAAAGGCGGCGGCAAGCCGGATATGGCGATGGCGGGCGGTACGAATGCAGCCGGCATTGGTGCTGCGTTGGATTCTGTCGCCGCTTGGGTGTCTTCAAAGTAATTAGGGAATTATCATGTCCACGCCGATCGATATCGTTCAATTCAATCTGAAACAATCCAGACAGGCGCTGGAGAATCTTCTGGCGTCGCCCGCTGCATTAGCCAACATCACGGCGGCGGCTGAGTTGATGGGGCAGTCACTCGACAATGGCGGACGGGTATTTTCCTGTGGCAACGGCGGCAGCATGTGTGACGCGATGCATTTCGCCGAAGAGTTGTCGGGTCGTTATCGTGACGACCGCAAGGCGCTGTCGGCGGTTTCGATCAGCGACCCGTCGCATATTTCCTGCGTGGGTAATGACTACGGCTACGATTTTATTTTTTCGCGCTACCTGGAAGCCCACGCACGTCCGGGTGATGTGTTGCTCGGTATCAGCACCAGTGGCAACAGCGGCAACGTCATCAAGGCCGCTGAATATGCCAAGGCCAACGGTATTCATGTTGTGTCACTCACCGGCAAGCCAGACAGTGCGCTTGGCAAGCTGGCGAACGTTGATGTCATGACGCCCGGCACCAGTGGTTATGCCGACCGCGTCCAGGAATTGCACATCAAGGTGATTCATATCCTGATCGAATTGATCGAGCGGCGTTTTTTCCCGCAAAACTACCCAGATTAGTCGGTGCTGTGATTACGGAATTTTCGTTTTGCCCCCGCTGCGCCAAGCCGCTCACGCAACGCATGTTTGTCGAAGACGGCGGCGACACACTCCGGCGTGCCTGCCCGGACGATGTGTGCGGCTTTATTCATTATCAGAATCCGACGCCGGCGGTGGGCGTGTTAATCGAGCACGACGGCGATATTTTGTTGGCCCGCGGTGCCGGCTGGCCGGAAGGTTTTTTTGCCTTGGTGACCGGTTACCTTGAAAAAAATGAAGACCCGTTGAAGGGGGTTGCGCGTGAAGTCAAGGAAGAAACCAACCTCGATGTGACCGAAATCGAAATCATCGGCAACTATATTTTTGAGCGCAAAAATGAAGTCATGCTGTGTTATTTCGCCAAATGTACCGGCGAGGTGCGGCTGTCACCAGAGCTGCTTGAAGTCAAACGTTACCAGCCAAATGAATTACGGCCATGGCCACGCGCGACCGGATTTGCCGTCGCCGACTGGATGAAATCACGCGGCCACGCCGTCACGTTTATTGAGCGCCCGCCGATCGTTTTGCCGACCAGACAAACTACATGAAAAATCAAAAACCCGAGACGATTGCCGCACAGGCGTTGGGCTGGATCGACGACCACACCAAGGAAATTGTCGGTCAAATCCACACGTCGACAACCTACATTCGTGACGCCGACAATCAATACCGCAACGGCCGCATCTATGCGCGTGACAACAATCCGACCTTTGAACACGCGGAAGCGATCCTGAATGCGCTGGAAGGCGGCTACGAAACCCGCTTGTTTGCGTCCGGTATGGCCGCGGCAACCGCGGTGTTTCAATCACTGAACCCAGGGGACCACGTCATTGCGCCAAATGTCATGTACTGGTCACTGCGTAACTGGCTGAAGACCTTTGCGGTTCGGTGGGGGCTACACGTGGATTTTGTCGACGCCACCGATCTGGATGCGGTGCGTGCAGCAATCCAACCCGGTAAAACGATGCTGATTTGGGTGGAGACGCCGGCGAATCCGATATGGAGCATCACGGATATTGCCGCGACCTGTGAAATCGCGCATGCGGCCGGGGCGCTGGTGGCGGTTGACTCAACCTGCGCAACACCGGTGCTGACGCGGCCGATTGAACATGGCGCGGATATTGTCATGCACGCCGCGACCAAATATCTTAACGGTCACTCGGACGTGGTGGCGGGTACACTCACCGCCGCACGCGACTCTGAAACGTGGCAGCGCATCAAGAGTGTTCGTGCACAGATTGGTGGCATTGCCGGGCCGTTTGAAGCGTGGTTGTTGACGCGCGGTATGCGAACCCTGTTCCCACGGGTGCGCACGGCTTGTGTCAGCGCACAAACAATTGCCGAACACTTTGCCCAACATCCGTTGGTTGGCGAGGTGCTATATCCCGGACTGCCCGGTTTTGCCGGCCATGCCGTTGCTGCCAGGCAGATGCACGGTGGTTTCGGCGGCATGATGTCAATCCGCGTCAGGCGGGGGGAAGCTGCCGCCATTGCGCTCGCCGCGCATACCCAAATTTGGAAACGCGCCACCTCGCTGGGCGGGGTCGAGAGTTTGATCGAGCACCGTGCAAGCGTCGAGGGAGAAGGTACGCCGGCACCGCGCGACCTGCTGCGGCTCTCGGTTGGTATTGAGGATACGCAGGATCTGATAGACGATATCGAACAAGCACTGGCGTTTTCCGAAAAATGACGACCCAAGACGCCACCGTACGCATTCAGACCTATCTGGTCCGTGCAGACCTTGATCGTTATCTGGTGCAGACGCCGGTC
>JANOEV010000209.1:0-4193 GCA_031413695.1 Burkholderiales bacterium | reverse complement strand
TCATGGGGCGCACCGGCATCCGCCTTGGCGATCACACGTTTGACCTTGCGAATTTCTTCCATGAGATGCAATTGGGTCGGCAGCCTGCCGGCGGTATCGGCGAGCACAACATCAATACCCCGCGCTTTTGCCGCATTGATGGCATCAAAAATAACGGCAGCCGCGTCACCACTCTCCTGCGCGATGACAGTAACGTTATTGCGTCTGCCCCATTCGATCAGCTGTTCGCGTGCTGCCGCACGGAACGTATCGCCGGCAGCCAGTAGAACTGACAGCCCCTGCGATTGAAAGTATTTCGCGAGCTTGCCAATTGTTGTTGTCTTACCCGCGCCATTCACACCGGCAATCATGATCACAAACGGTTTGGCGCCGGCCACGTCCAGCGGTTTTTCCAATGTTGCGACCAGAGTTGTCAATACCGACTTAAAAGCTGATTGCAACAAATCACCACGGGCAATTTTTTGTTCGCGCTGTATGATCTTCAAATCTGCAATCAGTCTTTCCGCCGCGCGAACACCGACGTCCGCAGTGATTAATGCCACCTCAAGTTCGTCGTAAAGCTGATCATCAATCGTGGGATATCGCCCGAAAAGTTCCGTGATATCGGTGCTCAAAACCGCGCGCGACTTTGCAAGGCCTGCTTTTAGGCGGGAAAACCAGCTGGTGTCGGCCGTCTGGGGATCTGCCAACGGAGGCTTGGGTGAAAATATTGAGAACAAGTTTAATGACCAGAGTTTGTTTCCACTATTTTAGGCGAGTATGGATCCTGATGGCGGGGAAGATGGCGGCAGATTGAGTCGAACAGAAGACGTGCGAAACTAACGTCAATGAAGCTGAACAACAAAAATCGAATTCGAATAGTGGGCGGCCGTTGGCGAAGCCGAAACATTATTTTTCCCGATGTGGCCGGTTTGCGTCCAACGGCCGACCGCGTCAGGGAGACATTGTTCAATTGGCTGGGCCAGACCCTCCATGGCAGGCATTGCCTTGATGCCTTTGCCGGTAGTGGCGCATTGGGCTTTGAGGCGGCGTCAAGGGGAGCCGCGAGTGTGACAATGTGTGAGAGCGATAAGTCTGCGTTGACGTCGCTACGAGCCAATGTGCTGGCGCTGGAGGCGACCAACTGTACAATTGTCCCGGGTGATAGCCTTGGTTGGCTGCGTCGTTCACCAACCAGGTTTGACGTTGTATTTTGTGATCCACCATTCGAGGCGGACCTGCATGAGCGGTTTTTGATCGAAATCGCGGTGCATATTCATCCGGAATCGCTGGTTTATGTCGAGTCTGGCACGCCCTTGGACCAACTGTTTGTCGTTACGGCCCATTTTGACCTGGTGAAATCGGCTAAAGCCGGCGGGGTATTTTTTGGGTTGCTTCGATTGAAGACAACAGGCTAAGATACGTTTGCCGCCCATAAACAGTCCAACCAAACCAACCATCCATGATTCGAGCCGTCTATCCAGGAACATTTGACCCCCTTACCAAAGGCCACGAAGATCTCGTGGCACGGGCGGCAAAGCTGTTCGGTGAAGTGATTGTTGCCGTGGCGCACAGTCAGGCAAAAAAGCCGTTTTTTACGCTGGAGGAACGCGTTGGCATGGCGCGCGAGATTTTGGCGGCATATCCGAATGTGAAGGTGCTTGGCTTTGCAGGGCTGCTGTCCGACTTCTTGAGTAGGCATGATGCCAATGTTATTTTGCGCGGGCTGCGCGCCGTGTCGGATTTTGAGTATGAATTCCAAATGGCTGGCATGAACCGGCGTCTAAATCCGGGTGTCGAGACCATGTTTGTCACGCCATCCGATAAGTACATGTTCATCTCGGCAACAATTGTGCGCGAGATTGCCGTGCTTGGCGGAGATGTATCGGATTTCGTCCATCCTCTTGTGATGAATGCGCTGAAAACTAAGGTTGGCAAATAATGGCTGTTGGAAAATGGCGCTGAAAATTACCGACCAGTGCATTAACTGTGATGTATGCGAGCCGGAGTGTCCGAATAGCGCCATCTATCAGGGGGTCGAGATTTATGAGATTGACCCCGGCAAGTGCACCGAGTGTGTCGGGCATTTTGATACGCCGCAATGTCGTGAGGTCTGTCCCGTAGACTGTATTCCACTCGACGAGATGCACATCGAAACCAAGGATGCGCTGCACCAAAAATTTATCAGGCTTACGCTGGCAAAAGACAAAATTGCCGCTTGAGTATTGATCGCGGATCCACTTTTTTATTGTTTAGACGGATCATGTTGCGATTGTTTTGGCGTGATGCCTTGCGGCGTTCAGTCGTCGCTGCGGCGCTTGCCACTGAATCGTTCGAGGCCATCCCGCGCAAAACTGAGCGCAGCATGTTTTGACTTGATGACATCAAGGTTTGCCTGGACCTCGGCAATTTTTTCGGCAAGATCGAGTTCAGCAGAGCGAATCAGGTCGACTTTCCCGGCGCGATCCTTCATCCGATGCTGCAGTTCGCCGACCGGTGTTTCGATACCGCTGAAAACGCCCCGCATCCATGATGCAGATTCGCGGTGGGCGATCTCAAACACGTGAATGACCCGTGGCGCGATGGTCGACATGAATTGCTCCGCCAGCGTGCTGGGACGTCGAACCAGCAAATTTCCGGTTCGGGAAAGCTCGGTCGTTGCGACTTCTTCAGCCTTGTCGATTTCAATCAAGAAACGGTGTGTCGCAAAGGAATGGATTTCGTGGCGCCCGAGACTGAGTGTGCGAAACGTCTTTTCACCCAGATTACCGAACACCAGTCGTATGTTCTCAAGCTTGGCGTCAATTGCGGCAATTCGAGCGCGCGCCGCCGCAAAATATGTTTGCAGCGCCTCGGCGGTTTTTCCAGGCAAGATTCCGTCGGCGATTTGTGTGCGGGTGACGTCAGCGTCGCCCTTGGCGTGGGCGGGATGGGTCAGATCGGCGAGCTCTTTGCCGAGCGCGTTATGGATCGGTTTGATCGTCCGAAGCTCTTCAAGTGCCGCCAGCAGGATTGACATTTTGCTACCCGCATCTGCGTTGATTGCATTGGTGAGTTGAAGGTTCTTGTTGCGTAACTCACCGAGCGAACGGAGCGCTTCCAGCGCCTGAAAACGTGATTGGTCAATCGCGGCTTGTATTCCGTCAAGCGTGGTCGAGAGAGCAGACAAAATATCAATGCTCAGTACAGTCTGGCGCTGGTCTGGCAGGTGGGTGGCCAACGCCTGTTCCAGTCGGTACAGGCGGCTCTTTAATACGATATCCGGGTTTTTTTCGAATTTGCCGGCCAATGCCTGCGCCGCCGAAATCGCAACAACTTTCATCGGCTCAATGCGCATCAGGTCTGAAACGTCCTGCACGCGTTTATCGACCTCGCGCAGCCAAATCTGGTCAGATTCCAATTCCTCGTGGGTCGACCCGACTTTAAGAAGATCAATCTTATTGACAGCAACCAATCGTGCCTGCGTTGACTCGACGCGCTCGCGATCACGTAAATTGCGGGCGCCGCCCAAAGCGTCCTTCCAAATTGCAAGATCGCGTTTGGTGACCCCCTCGGCGGCATCCAGCACAACAATAATTGCATCTGCGGCGGGAATATTCTCCCGCGTAAACTCAGGTTCGATTGTCAGTGCGGACAATCCCGGCGTGTCGATGACCACCAACCCGGCATCAAGCAACGGATGCGGAAAATTAATCAACGCATAGCGCCAGCAAGGCACCTCGACCCATCCGCTTTCCCTGCCAGTATTGACCAATGAGTCCTTGTGTAGCCCCCAGGACAATGCATCGGCGAGCGTTACCCGCCTGGTCTCGGCGAGCGCGGCAAATGCGCGTTCCATGCTTTCAGGGTTGTCGGCATCAAAGTAAATGCCTCGCCAGGCATTTTTGTCATCGTAAATGTCCTTAAACCGCTGCGGCAATTCACGTGACTCGATGGGCAACAGGCGCAACCCGGTCTTTTGGTTTCGATCAAACCGGATCTCGGTGATGCATCTTGTCGCGTGCATATCGCCGGAGGGAAGCAGTCGGCAACCCAAATCCGAAAAAAACATCGCGTTGATGAGTTCAGATTTTCCGCGCCCGGCCTCGGCGACAAAAATAATGGTGATGGCTTCGGCTTGGACGGCGGCGTTGAGCGCGGCAAAAGTGGCCGCCAGATCCGCATTGTCATAACCGTGCTCGCGCAAAAAATCGCCAACCCGTGCAATTTGCGCC
>JANOEV010000208.1:0-6962 GCA_031413695.1 Burkholderiales bacterium | reverse complement strand
CTTGATGGCGGCGCGCAACTTGATGCCGGTCTGGGTGGTATGGCCGGCACGTGCGCTGATCGCGGTCTGTCGGTCATTTCACGAGGTGGTGATAGCCATTATTTTTGTCAAGGCGGTCGGCTTTGGCGCCATCGCAGGTATTGGTGCGTTGGTGGTGGGTTCAATCGGCTTTATTTCAAAACTCTTTGCCGAAGCCATCGAAGAAATTTCCCCCAAGCAGGTCGAGGCGGTTCGGGCATCCGGCGCAGGATTTTTTGGCGTGTTGGTGTTTGGCGTCTTGCCGCAGGTATTCTCGCGCTTTCTCGGTTTCGCTTCGTATCAATTTGACTCAAACCTGCGCCATTCGACCATGATTGGCATCGTCGGTGCCGGCGGAATCGGCGGGAGTTTGTTTTCCGCGTTTCAGCGCTTTGACTACGATTTTGTTTGCGCCATTTTGCTGTCGATCATTGCCCTGATCATTCTCGCCGAGATTGTATCCGGCTATGTTCGCGCGATGTTCAACGACAATCTGGCCCTGCTTGATTATTTCCGCAACCGGCGCACGGCCAGACTCGCGCGGGAAAAATCCACCGCGTTGGAGGCATCGTGACGGCACAATCCCTGAATATCGGCGGCTTGCGAAAATGGGAGCGGTTTACACCCGAGCAAAAATTCCTGCGCTTCGCGTTCTATTTTTTGACGTTGGCGGCGATTGTTTTTTCCCTCAAGAACATCGAGATCATCCCTGAGTTCCTGATTGACGCACCGGCGCAGCTCAAGGATTTTTTTGAGCGCATGTGGCCGATGGACACCCCCTACTATGCCAAATCGGTGCATGAAGCACTGATTGAGACGCTCAACATTGCCACACTGGGTACGTTGCTCTGCCTATGTATGGCGATTCCGGTAGGCATCATGGCGGCAAACAATGTGGTGCCATACCGATCGTTGAATATGATCGCCAAGTTCATTCTGGTCGCCAGCCGTTCGGTCAATACGCTGGTGTGGGCGTTGCTGTTTATTGCCATTTTTGGCCCTGGCGCGCTCGCCGGCACGATGGCGATTGCGTTTCGATCGATTGGTTTTGTCGGCAAATTATTCGGCGAGGCATTGGAAGAGGCAAACAAAGGCCCCGTTGAGGCGCTCAAAGCGACCGGCGCACCAAATACATCGGTTTTTCTAAAGGCCTACTGGCCGCAGGTCATGCCATCGTTTTGGTCGATCGCATTATTCCGCTGGGACATCAACGTACGCGAGTCGGCCGTGCTCGGTCTGGTCGGTGCCGGCGGCATTGGCATGGCAATGGACACCGCCATGAATCTGTTTCGGTGGGACCAGGTCGCTGTGGTGCTATCGACGATTTTTGTCGTGGTCATCATTGCCGAGATCGTCGTCGGCGTAATTCGCAAGCGAATCATTTAGGCAATGCCGGGCATCATCACGGCCCGTCGGGCGGTTTGATCATATTCAAGCTGATCGGTGCCTGTGGTACAAAGCGGTCGATGTCCAGCGCTTTGTACCACACGTCAAGCACGTCCAGTTCCTCACGCCCGCGGGGCGCGACAAGAATTACCGTATCACCGATTCTGGCTTTCAGCAGCGTCCGCGCCAGCGGTGATATCCAGGTGATGTAACCTTTTTTCAGGTCCAGTTCATCGATGCCAACAATCGACACGGTGTTCTCAGCACCGGTCTGATTGGCGTAACAAACAGTGGCACCAAAAAACACCCGCTCGGCGGCCTCATCTTCACGTGCGGCGGCCGGATCAACCACCTCGGCGATATCAAGTCGTTTCGACAAAAATCGTATACGACGGTCGATTTCGCGCAGGCGTTTTTTGCCATACTGATAATCGGCGTTTTCACTGCGGTCACCATTTTTTGCCGCCCATGAAACAGCAACGGTGACTGCGGGGCGCTCTTTATCCAGCAAATACCCCAACTCATCCTTCAACCGCTGGTAGCCGCCCGGGGTGATGTAATTCTTGGCGCCAGCCAGAATTGGCGCATTACCAGCTTCCTGACCATCATCGTCGTCAGAATCGTTCTCCCGGGTAAATGCTTTGCTCATACGGCGTGACTCACAAAAATGGTTCAAAAACTTGCCATAGGCGGAAACATCATTATACTTTTGACAAACCTGCGCCAACCCGTCTGCTGAAATGCACGTGTGCTTGCCCCTTGGGGCGGGGATTTTTACAATTGAGCCATGTTATGTCGCGCACCGCCTATGCTGTTCTGAAAGTTCCGACAAACGCCACGGAGGCGTCAATCGACCGCGCCTATCAGTTGCGGCTGATTGAGGTGCAAACCAATATGAAATTTTCGGACGCCGAGCGGCAACAGGAAATTCTCGCCATCGAGGAAGCCAACCGGGTGCTTTCCCGCGCAACCGCGCGGGAGTTATATGACCGGAAATTAGCCGCCGACCTCACCTCATCGGATAGCGCCGGCGCCGGCGGAATGCGGGCAGGTCTGGCCGCCGCCGCAATCGTGATGGCGATTGCGGCAGGCGGCTATTTTTGGGTACAACAACGCGACGCCGCATTGCGCCAGGCTGAACAAGAACAAATTCTGGAAAATCAAAAAGCGGCCGCCGCGGAAGTGGCGGCATCTGAACGGCTTAAATTCGAAGAGCAACAGCGCCGTGACGCCACAGAGCGGCGGGCCGCGGAAGAAGCGCGGCTGGCAGAAGTCCGCGAAGCGCGCGAACGCGAAATGCAGGCGGAGAAATTTGTGGCGCTACCGCAGGCGGCACCGGCGAAGTCCCAGGCGCAGATCAACCGGGAGAATTTCCTGCGGCAATACGGCGAACTGGTCGAACAGAGCGAGGTTGAAAAACAGCGTCGCCAGGCACAACAGGTTGCCGACCGGCAAAGACGCTATGTCGAGCAGCTCAGCCGCGAAGAAAATGAAGCTGCCCAGCAGCGTGCCAGAGCCGTTGAAATCGAGAACATGCGCCGCCGGATGGAAGAACAGAGAAATCAAGGAAAATGACCACATTCGACGCGGCAGACATGCGCGCCTGCGGATCGATGGCCCGCGCGCAGTACATAAATTCCCCACCGCCAATCCACTGCCGCCTTTGTTGAACGACGCAACAATGGTTTGATCCACATCAAACCGGTTCTGCGCGGCAACGCCTACGATGAATGCATTGCAGGCTCAACCAAGGGGTAGATCATGTTTAATTCAATTCTTGTTCCGGTCGACGGCAGCAAATTGGCATTAAAGGCGCTGGACGTCGCCGCCAAGTTGGCCGCATCAAGCGGCGCCAAGCTGACCGTTGTCACGGCATCGCCGGACTTCGCGGCAATTGTCGGCGGCGAAGGTTATATGGTCACACCGGTTACCGCCAAACAGTGGACCGATGCCACAAAAAAGCGCGCTGAAGCGATCAAGCAACAGGTGGCAAAGCGACTCAAGGCGACGGCATTTGAATTTGTCGCAATGACATCCGATCATCCTTATGAGGTGATTATTCAGGTGGCCAAAAAACGTAAATGTGATCTGGTCGTCATGGCGTCACATGGTCGGCGGGGGTTTTCAGCGTTGCTGCTCGGCAGCGAGACAACCAAGGTCTTGACCCACTCGACAATCCCGGTGTTGGTCTGCCGCTAGCGTTTCACGTATGGTGCGCGTAAATCTTTCGCAGGGCATCAAGATCAAGAATATGAACATATTTCTGATCGACTTTGATGATGTTGTCGGTCTGGAATTTTGAGAAAGCGCGGCTGACAGTTTCGAGCTTCATACCGAGATAGCTGCCAATCTCTTCACGCGTCATGCGCAAGTGGAACTCGACGGCGGAATAACCACGGGCATTGAGACGTTGCGAAAGATTCAGCAAAAACGCCGCCAGGCGCTCTTCGGCGCGCATCACTCCCAGCAACATCATCACACCATTTTCGCGGACAATTTCGCGGCTCATGACCTTGTGAAAATGACGCTGCAACGACGGCACTTGGTGCGAAAGCGCCTCGAATTGGGCGTAGGGAATTGTGCAGATTTCGCTGTCTTCCAACGCGACGGCGTCACAACTATGACTGCCAAGTCCGATGCCGTCCATGCCCAATATCTCGCCTGCCATCGAAAAGCCGGTCACCTGCTCGCGCCCGTCCTGGGTGGTCGCCCGCGTTTTGAAAAAACCACTGCGCACGGCATAAATCGCAGTGAACGTCTCGCCCGCCCGGAATACCGCATCACCGCGCCGGACCTTGATGCGCGTGTACACCAGCTCATCGAGCTGGTCAATATCATCGTGGGATAAACCGGCCGGAAGGCAAATCTCGCGCAGATTGCAATCTGCGCAGGCCGTCTTCAATGCGCCGGGGTCGACCGGTATCGGCCTTTGGCGGGATGATTCAATTTTCATGGCTGTTTATCAAGTTGAGGCATTCAGGGAAGACATCGGCGCGAATGCCGCCACCCATTTGATCTATATCAAAACGAATCGTACTCACTAGACCATCATTCTACCCATGCGCGAATGCTCAAAACCAGCACCGCGCAGATTTTTGGCTGATTTTCGTTCAATTGCCAGACACCATGGTACTGCCACACTCGAAAAAATGAACCTATCGTCCAGCCACACTGCGCCCACCGGCAATCTCGAAATGGATATCGACCTGATTCGCCGCTACGATCACAGTGGCCCGCGATATACGTCATATCCGACCGCAGATCGTTTTATTGAGGCACATGGCGCCCCCGACCATGCGGCCGCATTGGGACGACGTACCGTGCGCGACGAATTGGCGCCGCTTTCGCTGTACGTGCACCTGCCGTTTTGCGACACAATATGTTTCTATTGCGGCTGCAACAAAATCACCACCCGGGATCACGGCCGCAGTGCTAAATATCTCCGGTACGTCGAGCGGGAGGCGGCGATGACTGCTGAAAACCTGTCTGGCGCGCGCCGCGTTGAGCAGGTACACCTCGGCGGCGGCACACCGACGTTTTTGTCCGCGGACGAATTAGCGGCATTGATGCGCAGTCTCGGCCGCCATTTTGAGCTGGCCTCGGGTGAGTACTCGGTTGAGATTGACCCGCGTACGGCGGACGAAGGCAAGATTGCCGCGCTGGCCGCACTCGGGTTCAATCGTATCAGCATCGGCGTACAGGACTTTGATCCGGCCGTGCAAAAGGCGGTCAACCGGATCCAGTCCGAGGCGGAAACGGTTACCGTGATTGACGCCGCCAGAAAACACGGCATGACATCAATCAACATTGACCTGATTTATGGCCTGCCGAAACAACACGTGATCGGGTTCAGTCACACGCTTGATCGTGTCATTGCGCTGCAACCGGATCGGATCGCCCTCTATAGCTATGCACACCTGCCAACGGTGTTCAAGCCACAGCGCCGCATCTTGTCCGCCGACCTGCCTACGTCAGAAGCAAAACTGCAGATCATGATGCTGGCCATTCGCCGGTTGACCGATGCCGGATACGTCCATATCGGCATGGATCATTTTGCATTACCACATGACGGCCTCGCGGTCGCCGCACGGCAGGGGCGCCTGCATCGAAACTTTCAGGGCTACTCGACGCAACCCGACTGCGATCTGATTGCGCTCGGCATTTCTGCGATCAGTAAAGTCGGGCCAACCTACAGCCAGAATGTGCGGACGCTGGATGAATATTATGATTATCTCGACCGGGGCATATTACCAACGTTGCGCGGCATTCAATTGACACAGGACGATTTGTTGCGGCGGTCTGTCATCCAGTCGCTGATGTGCCAGTTCGAACTATCAATTGAGGCCGTTGAAGAGGCGCATCTGATTAGATTTGACGAGTATTTCGCCAATGAAATGGCCGCGCTGGAAGCATTGCGTGACGATGGCCTGGTTGAATGGGATTCACAATGGATCACCGTCACACCGCGCGGCCGGCTGCTGGTGCGCGCCGTCGCCATGACGTTCGATCGTCATTTGCAAAGCGATCGAGAACGCGCGCGATTCTCCAAGGTGATCTGAGTTGACGCCGTCGCTATTGCCAGACGTTGCCGGCGCATTCATCGCCGCGACGGCAACCGGATTTCTCGGCAGCCTGCACTGTATTGGCATGTGCGGCACCACGGCAGCGAGTATCATCAGTCGCGTCCCCGCTTCCGCACCACCTGACAAAGGTTCACCAATACCATTTGTGCAATTTTCGGTGGCCGGGACCGGATCGGCGGCGGTGGGCCGTTGGGAGGCGATGAGTGCCACCAGCGCGTCAGCACGCAACAGTCTTGTCTTTAATGCCGGACGTATTGCAAGCTACATGATCGCCGGCAGCCTGGTTGCCGGTATTGCCGGCACAATTGCCGGGCAGGTCATCATGCAGGACATCATGCCAATTCGCCTGGCATTATTTGTCGTTGGCCAATGCCTCGTTATTGCCACCGGTTTCTATATCGCCGGCTATACAAAACCAATGGCGCCGTTTGAACGCATCGGGCGGGTGTTATGGCAATTTCTGCAACGTTCGGTGGCCCCACGGCTTCTCAAGAATCGACTGCGCTTTCAGGGCGACTTGTTTTTGTTGGGTGCGTTATGGGGCTGGATTCCATGCGGCATGGTTTACGGTACGCTTGCAACGGCGATGGCCGCAGGCAGTGCGCCGGGTGGCGCACTGATCATGCTTGGATTTGGTTTGGGCACATTGCCGGCGATGTTTGCCGCCGGCGCGGCTGCAGCACCTTTGCGCAAACTGGCACAACAGCAAACGATCCGTATTGCCGCCGGCGCGTTCATTGTGGCGCTTGGTCTGTTCGGCTTGTCACGCAGCGGCACGCTGGCGGACTTCGCGGCACTCGGCGCATTTTGTTCAGGCGCAGTGGTCACCGTTTTTTCCGGCGCAGCACCATGAGTAATAATTCATGAACACCGCGGCCTCGGCAATACTGACTACACCGTACCAGCATGAAACGATCACGCCTGCCGATACGGCGTGTTTTCATTGCGGTTTGCCGGTTGGTGCGTCAACAACAT
>JANOEV010000207.1:0-3073 GCA_031413695.1 Burkholderiales bacterium | reverse complement strand
GACGTCCAATGGATGAGTGTGCCCAACGCACGTAGATAGTCGCGACGCAGCTGATCGGCAAACGGTGCGTCGGGAAATTGCGCCAGAAACTTTTCGATATCTGGGCCAAGGCTGATCGCGTTTTGCGCAGACTGGGCCATTTGGGCTGAAAACCACCACCAGCCTATGTATGGTGCAAGCGGAAAGTCTTTGCGGGCCGTGGCAAATTTCGTACGGGCCAGCGCAAGCGCCGCAACATCCCGGCGGTCGAATGCGTCGCGTGCCGCCAGAAATTCGCGCTCAACCGAGACTTGAGGAACATTTGGTCTGTTCGCAGTTTGTGCGTGCGCCTCAATGGGAAAGGCGCTTCCACCTACCCAAACGAGCAAAAAGTTGCTGAATATCAATGAGCGGATATTCGAGGAGGCGTAAAACCGTAATGGCTTCGCTCGAAAACCAGAATTGCGCAACAACTTTTGTTTTAAATAATACAAAAACATTTTACGGGGGAGACTTTCAGCGTTGATTGGGTATTATTGTATATCTTCGCTGAACAAGAGTTGCCATGGATTTTACCGACCCCCTCTTTTTTGCTGCATTGCTGAAAATAATTGGCATTGATATTGTGCTCGCCGGTGACAATGCGGTGGTGATCGCATTGGCTGCACGAAGGTTGCCGGCCAAACAGCAAAAGCTGGCAATCTTGTTCGGGTGTGCGGCAGCCGTCATTATTCGCGTGATTCTGACGATCGCGGCCGTATCACTGCTGACAACGCCATATTTGCGGATCGTTGGCGGCGTATTGTTGCTTTGGATCGGTGTCAAATTGCTTCAGCAAAATAATGATGTCGGGCATGTTACCGAGGCAAACAACCTCTCACAAGCCATAAAGACCATTGTAATGGCCGACGTTGTCATGAGTGTTGACAACATTATTGGTGTTGCGGGCGCGGCCGGCGAGTCAACTGCGCTACTTGTCATTGGGCTGGCCATTAGCATTCCGCTTGTAATCTTTGCGAGCGCGGTGATTTTGAAAATCATGGAACGCTTTCCGATTGTCATTACGATCGGTGCAGCGCTGCTAGGTTATGTCGCGGGCGAGATGTTGGTTACCGATCCCGCCTCGAATGATTGGATTGTCGCAAATGCGCGCTGGATGCAGTATGGCGTCCCGATCGTTTGTACTGTCCTGGTGGTCGTCGCAGGACGATTTGCGGCCGCCCGGTCTCTTGAAAAGCAATAGATTCATTCTGTTTTGGTTTTTGCACATCGAAGTTGCATGAGCTGTTTTTGGATCATAAAAATACAACCACCATCAGGGATTTTTCTCGGAGAGATGAACATGAAGAAGCAAAGCAGTCTTAATCTAAATGCTGTTTTCAAATCGCTTGCAATTACCGTTGGTACAACGGCCGCATTCGGCATGTCCGCCGGCGCGTTTGCGTGGGAACCCACCAAGTCGGTCGAATTTGTGGTGCCGGCCGGCACCGGTGGTGGCGCGGATCAAATGGCGCGGTTCATCCAGGGCGTGGTCAGCAAAAACAACCTGATGAAACAGCCGATGGTGGTCGTGAACAAGAGCGGCGGCGCCGGTGCCGAGGGCTTCCTTGATGTGAAGGGCGCCAACAAGGACCCGCACAAAATTATCATCACCCTGTCAAACCTCTTCACCACCCCGTTGGCAACAGGCGTTCCATTCAACTGGAAAGATTTGACGCCGGTGCAAATGATGGCGCTCGACCAGTTTGTCTTGTGGGTGAATGCAGAAACACCCTATAAGACCGCCAAAGAATATGTCGATGCGGTGAAAGCGGCGGGCCCGAGCAAAATGAAAATGGGTGGCACCGGCTCCAAACAGGAAGATCAAATTATTACGGTGGCCGTTGAAAAACAATCCGGGACCAAGTTCATTTATATCCCTTACAAAGGTGGCGGCGAGGTTGCGGTACAGCTGGTTGGCAAACACGTTGACTCAACCGTGAACAACCCGATTGAAGCGATGGAGCAATGGCGTGCCGGTAAACTGCGCGCACTTTGTGTGTTTGACGACAAGGTGATGCCGTACAAAACAAAGGTCACCACAACGCAGGCGTGGGGCGACATTCCCACCTGCGCGAGCCAGGGCCTTAGCGTTGATTACCAGATGCTGCGCGGTATTTTTATGGCGCCCGGTGTGACCAAAGAGCAGGTCGCCTACTATGTTGAATTGCTGAAGAAGGTCCGCGAGACACCCGAATGGAAAGAGTTTTTGGAAAAGGGCGCGTTTGATGCAGCCACGCTGACCGGCGATGAGTTTGTGAAATGGCTCACCAAGGAGGAACAGCGGCATCAATCCCTTATGGCAGAGGCGGGTTTCCTGGCGAAAAAATAGCCGCGGCCGGGCGGCAAATCGGCCGCCTGGATGGTTTTGAAAAAATAGAGCTACATCAAGTCATTTTTTCCGCGCTCGCGCCACAATAAGAAAAAGCCGCGAGCGCGGCGTTCGCAATGCAATTCGCGGATGACCGGCGTTCGACCAGAGTTTGATTTGACTTCGAGGAGAACCGCCCTGTGAGTGATTCCGCAGATAAATCTGCCGCATCGGTACGCGCTGTTGATTTGGGCACCGCCGTCATTATTTTTGTTTTCGGTGCAATTGTTCTTTGGGACAGTTACCGGATCGGCGCGAGTTGGGCGTCTGACGGCCCGGAAGCCGGCTATTTCCCGTTCTACATTGGCGTGATCTTGTGTATCGCCAGCGTGGTGAATTTTGCCAACGCCTTGCGCGAAAAAACGGTCGACGAGGGTGGCGAATCGTTTGTCAGCATGGCGTCGTTAAAGCTGATCCTGTCGGTGCTGATTCCAACCATTATTTATGTGCTGTTGATTGCCGGTGTCGGACCGATACCGGGGCTGGGTATCTATGTTGCGTCAGCGATTTTTGTCGCGGTGTTCATGTTGTGGCTCGGGAAGTACGCGTGGGGCATCACCACCGCTGTCAGTCTTGGCGTGCCGGTGGTTTTTTTCCTGATGTTCGAGATCTGGTTCAAGGTGCCGTTGCCAAAAGGCCCGCTAGAAGCTTTATTCGGGCTCGATTAAGGGGCCGGCCATGGAC
>JANOEV010000206.1:0-2459 GCA_031413695.1 Burkholderiales bacterium | reverse complement strand
TGACCCGTTTGTCGACCAGTGCATAGTAGGCGTCTGGTGTATCGAGGAACTTCACGCCCCTTGCGCGCAGGGTTTCAATGGTGGTGTAGATGTCCTTGCAAGCCAACGCGATATGTTGGATACCCTCGCCGTTATACGCATCCAGATATTCCTGAATCTGCGATTTCTGGTCCGCCGGCTCGTTGATCGGTATGCGGATTTTTCCGCATGGACTGGTCAGCGCGCGCGAGGTCAGGCCGGTCTTTTTGCCTTTGATGTCGAAGTAACGAATTTCCCGGAAATTAAACAGCTTTTCGTAGAATTGCGCCCAGGTATCCATGCGGCCGATATAGACGTTATGCGTCAGGTGGTCGACATACTCAAGGCCGACACCCTTTGGGTTCGGGTTAACGCCTTCAACCGGCACAAAATCGACGTCATAAATCGTACGCGGACCATATCGATCGATCAGGTACAGCAGTGAGCCGCCAATACCCTGCAGGGCCGGAATATTGAGTTCCATCGGGCCGACCGGCCCTTCGTAGGGCTTTGCGCCAAGTTCGACCGCGCGTTTGAACGCTTCGGCTGCGTTGCGAACGCGGATGCCAAATGCGCAGGCCGACGGGCCGTGCACGCGGGCAAACGACTGCGCGAAACTGTCCGGCTCGGCGTTGACAATAAACTGGATGTCACCCTGCTTGTAGAGCAGTACATTTTTTGAGCGGTGTTTGGCCACCACCACAAAACCCATTTGCTCAAACAAACGGCCGAGCGCCTTGGTGTCGGGCGCGGTGTATTCAACAAACTCAAAGCCGTCGGTGCCCATCGGGTTTTCAAACAGATCCATCTTTTGCCTCGTACGATTTTGCAAACACTTGGAAAAATGTGAACTGCCCGGGTGGCAACAGTGTCACAGCTAAAAGCGTAGTATGTATTGAGTGGTTGGGCGCGGCCCGGATTGACAAGTCTGGTGCAGGGCGCCGGCGCAATCCATCAGGCCGGCACGACAGCCGTCGCCACGGGATTAGCGGGCGTGGGAGCCACGGCGCTTGACCGTCACCCAGATCGGTGAGCGGAAGCAGCAGTGGATTTGCAATTCAAGCAAAAGGAGGTGTGACATGAAGCGTAGTTTACCTTTAATTATTGTGGTGACAAGTCTCATTGGACTGGCCGGCTGTGCCAATCTGATGGAACCCGAACCACAGCCGATGACACTTGAACAAGTGGTGGCGCTGGCCAAGGCGGGCAAGGATGCGCAGGCCATTGTTTTGGAGATCCAAACGTCGCGGACCATGTTCGACGTGACGGCATCGCAATACGCCAAACTTTCACGCGACGGTGTGCCCGATGCGGTGATTGATTTTATGCAAAACGGGCAGCTCAAAATGGCCGAACGTCAGGGTCGCCGCGAGGCCATGCAGGATGCCTGGTTTTATGGGCGCGGCTATTGGGGCTGGGGCTATGCCAGTTGGGCTCCCCGACCCTATGGCGTTTGGGTCGGCAGCCGTTACTACAAGCGCAGTTACTAATCGCGAACTTAGTTGATCTTGAACTCGCTGAAGTTCGGGCCACCCGAGCCCGGCTTGGTGGGCAGATCACTGGCGCCTGCTTCAACCATCCCGCTGTTGCCGACCAACAACGACAAGTTGGTGGCGGAGTCGGCGTTTGCCAAGCCCTCCTGGACGGTAATTTTTCCGGCCTGAATCAAACGGAACAGGTCTTGTTCGAAGGTCTGCGAGCCCGGGGTCATGGATTTTTCCATCGCCTCTTTGATTTCCGGAACGCGACCCTCGCTGATCAGGTCAACGATATTGCCGGTGTTCATTAATATTTCGACCGCCGGTGAACGCGTTCCTTCGCTGTTTTTCACCAGACGCTGTGAGACGATGCACTTAAGCGAGACGCCCAGATCGGACAACAACACCGCGCGTTGCTCGAGCGGAAAGAAGTTGATGATGCGGTTCAGCGCGTGATAGCTGTTGTTGGCGTGCAGCGTCGCCAGGCACAGATGGCCCGACAGCGCGTACATCATCGCACTTTTCATGGTTTCGACGTCACGAATCTCGCCCACCAGAATCAAATCCGGCGCCTGCCGCATGGCATTGCGCATGGCCTCACCAAAAGAATGTGAATCATTGCCGATTTCGCGCTGGTTGACGATGCACTTTTTTGATTGGAACATGAACTCGATCGGATCCTCAAAGGTGAGGATGTGCCCGGGCTTCATCATGTTGCGGAAATCCATCATTGCCGCCAACGTGGTCGATTTTCCGGAACCGGTTGCGCCAACCACCAGGATCAGTCCGCGCTTTTCCATGATGACCTGCTTCAACACATTGGGGACACCGAGAGAATCAATGCCGGGAACACTGGTCGAGATATAGCGGATGACGGCGGCGACGGATGATTTCTGGTGCATCATGTTGACGCGGAAATTGCCCACATTTTCGATCGGGAAGGAGAGGTTGAGCTCAAGGTCC
>JANOEV010000205.1:0-7653 GCA_031413695.1 Burkholderiales bacterium | reverse complement strand
GGTGATCGGCTATGTCGCGCCGGTGCCGCCGGCGGCAGACAAACAGGTGGCGGCATGAAACACATCTCATCACTCGCTGCAGTGCTGCTGGCACTGGTTGGTTTGCATGTAACGGCCGCCGATGAGCCAAAACGCAGCGATATCTTATCGGACTACGCAAATAAGCGGACCATTGATTCCACTAATGTTGCAGCACCAACACAGGGGCTGGTGCGTTTGCAACTGCCGCTTGATGTTTACCGCGGTGTGGCGCACGGCGACCTGCGTGATGTACGGATCTTTAATGCCAAAGGCGAGCGGGTACCGTTCGCACTAATCACCGGGCCGGATCGAGCCGTCGAGGCGCGCACAACAACAGCGCTGCCGTTTTTTCCCATGACAGAAGACGCGACAAGCCCGTCCGGAAGTACTACTGGCGGCACTACGGGCAATGCACAGCTTACCGTTAGATTGCAAAGTGATGGCACCTTGATTTCTCTGAATACGTCGCCCGCGATGGATGGTGCGAGGGTGACCCGCAAGACAACCGGCTATCTGGTTGATGCCAGCCGGCTGGTCGCGCCAATTCATGCAATGCACTTTGCGTGGGAAAAAAGTGCCAATAGCGAAACCGGCCGTGTCACGATTGAAGCGAGCGCCGATCTCAACAACTGGCGCATCGTGATGCGCGATGCGCCGTTGATCGACCTCGCCTTCAACGGACGACAACTCAGTCAAAAAACAGTGCTGTTTGGCGCGCCGGTTTCAGTGCCGGCGGACAAATACCTGCGACTGACGTGGGCGAAGCAGGCATTTACCCTGACCGGACTGGATGTCGACAGTGTCGCTAACACCTACGTACGCACCACCGAATCGACTACCGCGGTTGGTGTTGCCGGCAAAGACGTTGGTGAATACACCTTTGATCTGGCGGCGCGTTTACCTATCGAGCAGGTGCAATTGTTGCTGCCGGACGCAAACACACTTGCGCCGACACAACTGTCAATCAAGACCAGTCGACTGGAACCTAAGCCGGGCGGGAAAATAGAGACTGTGCTTGCGTGGCAACCGGTCGCCAATGCGACGTTTTATCGTCTCAGCCGCGATGGCATCGAGTTGGTCTCACCGCCCATGGCAATTAACAATGCAAGTGCGCGCGGCGCAAAAGACTGGCAGGCGATGGTTGACGCGCGCGGCGGCGGCGTTGGTGCGGGATTGCCGACGCTCGAAGTCACCTGGCAGCCACAACAAATTGTATTTGCCACACGTGGTGATGCGCCATTTATATTGGCCTTCGGCCGGCTTGACGCGTCGCCCGCCAATTTTGGTGTCAGCGATTTGATGCCCGGCTATAAAACGGGTGCCGAATTTGCCCTGCCATCGGTGGCGCTGCATGCGGCCACTGATGCGCCAAAGATCATGCCGCCGGCGGCGAAGTCGGCGGATGGTAGCGACTGGAAAAAAGTCGCGCTGTGGGTGGTATTGGTGATTGGGGTGGCGCTGCTGGCGTGGATGGCGGTTCGCTTGGGTCGCGATGTTGGATCAGCCGGGGACAGCGGGCGTGACGGACGATGACCAGACCTGCGCCGGTTATCAACGCATACAAAGTGCAATCCAGACGAAGCGTTTCGGGCAAAAATGCCCCAAAACGCCCGTGGATAGACAACGTTCTATTTCAAATCGAGCGTTCGCTTCAAAAACGCAAGTGTCTTCTCGTGTGCATCAGCCTGTGCGATAGCGTTGGCTTCAGGCGTCCCACCGGATTTATTCATGCCGGCATTGTATTGGGTGGTCGGTGACCAGCCGTTGCCGCTCAGGAAATGTCCCGCATCGGTGTAAATCAACGCTAACGTTTCTAGCTTGGCCGGTTGGGTGACCTCGGCGCGACGTTCGGCAATGTTGTGGGCCATCATCGCCGAGTTCCAAATTTGGTCGTCCTGCCCGGCGATCACCATGAGCGGGCCTTGGTAGCGTTCGATCGGAATGCGCGCGGCAACCGCGGCGGCGGGATTGGCGGCACGGCCCTTGTCCTGCGGGCGCCGGATGCGAACATCGGCACCGGTCTGGAAGCCCATAAACTCCGCGCCGAAATCCTTGTAGGGTGTGAACGAAAATGGCTTGCCATTAAATGCAAAGGAAGCCCGTTTTCCCGGCTCGACCCCTTCCCCCCAACCTTCCCAGACCACATCAGTCGGCACGACGGCAACAACCGTTTTGATCCAGGGGAAATGTACCGCAGCCAGCAAGGCAAATTCGGCACCCTTTGAAACGCCATAGACACCTATACGGTCGCCATCGACGTCGCTGCGGGAGCGCAAATAATCACGCGCGGCACTCAGGCGATTGATATCAATATCAACGAAGTTCGACGGCAGCGCCGGCACCTCCTGTTTCATGTCTGGCCATTGTTTGGGCGAGTAATAGGGCAATGACATCACGGCGAATCCCTGTGAGGCCAGTTCTCGTGCCGAACGATTGACGCTGCTGTTGCCGCCTTCCGAGCCACCCATCACAATCAGCGCCGGGCGTTTTTCCGCACCCGGCAGCGTGGCAAATATTGCGCCGGGAAATTTTTCGACGGACTCGACCTTCAATGTTGGAAGATGTGCCAAAAATTCGATGGTGGTCGTGGCGATGATTTGCGCCGGTTTTTCGGCATTGACAGTCGTGGCGTGTGCGCGCAGCGTCACGATGCCGTTTTTGTCTGTTGCCGCGGCCTCTTTATCGGTCGGGGTCATCGACCAGAAAAGCCCGCGAATATCGGCACCCTTATAGGTTCCCGAGCGGGCAATCGCGGGGGTTGTCACCAAATCAATTTCGCCGTTGGCGGTGGCACTGAAAACAGCTTCACTTCGATAGATCAACCGCTTGCCACCGGTCCAACTCGGCACCGGCCGTTCGGCGGAAATTTTCACCGTTGAATTTGCAGGCAAACCACTGAGCAGAATACGCATGGGGGCACCCTGCAAGACGGGGTTGGCCGGGGAAATTTGAAACGACTGGGCACCCGCCATTGGCATCAGCACAACGGTGATGAGTACGACGGCGGTTCTGGACAAGCTCGACATGATGTTCTCCTCGTAAACATGAAGGCTGCAATTTATCGATGTGCCGTCACGCCGGTGTCAATAAAGCGATGAACCGCAAAAATCGGGCGTGAATGGCGGGTTTCGCTTCGCGTGCTACACTCAAAAAAAATATCAATCGGCCAACATCATGTCTGGAAGCACGCTCGGAAAACTCTTTACCGTCACCAATTTCGGCGAGTCGCACGGCCCGGCGATTGGCTGTGTCATTGATGGCTGCCCGCCGGGGATGGGTCTCTCGGTTGATGACATTCAACCGGATCTGGATCGCCGCAAGCCGGGCACGTCCCGGCATGTCACGCAACGGCGTGAAGATGATCGCGTGGAAATTTTGTCGGGTGTTTTTGAAGGTAAAACCACGGGCACGCCAATTGCGTTGATCATCCACAATGAAGATCAGAAAAGCAAAGATTACGGCAACATCGCCGACGCATTCCGCCCGGGCCATGCCGACTACACATACCTGCAAAAATACGGTATTCGCGACTACCGTGGTGGCGGGCGTTCGT
Source organism: Burkholderiales bacterium (assembly GCA_031413695.1). Taxonomy (GTDB): domain Bacteria; phylum Pseudomonadota; class Gammaproteobacteria; order Burkholderiales; family Usitatibacteraceae; genus UKL13-2. Next base: position 4,079 of record JANOEV010000205.1, on the reverse strand, counting down.
CGGCACGTTTGACGGCGCCGACTGTTGCCGCAGGCGCGGTGGCAAAAAAATGGTTGCGTGAGAAGTATGGCGTGACCATCAACGGCTACCTTGCGGCGCTTGGCAAAAACGTCATTCCGTTTGAGTCGCTCGAACACGTGCATGACAACCCGTTTTTTGCCGCCAATGCCAGCAACATTGCCACGCTTGAAACCTATATGGACCAACTGCGCAAATCGGGCGAGAGCTGCGGCGCGCGCATTAATGTTGTCGCAAGTGGCGTGCCGGTGGGTTGGGGTGCGCCGATTTATGACCGGCTTGATGCGTCGATTGCCCACGCCATGATGGGTATCAATGCGGTGAAGGGTGTGGAAATCGGTGCGGGCTTCGCCTCGGTGACGCAACTCGGCACCGAACACTCGGATGAAATGGCGCCTGACGGGTTTCTATCAAATAATGCCGGCGGTGTGTTGGGCGGCATCTCGACCGGCCAGGATGTGACGGTGTCAATCGCGATCAAACCGACGTCATCAATTCGACTGGACCGTCAAACAATCAACAAAGCGGGCGAGTCGGTGGTGATCAACACCCATGGCCGACACGACCCCTGCGTCGGCATTCGTGCCACGCCGATCGCCGAGGCATATCTTGCACTGGTGCTGATCGATCACGCGTTGCTGCATCGGGCGCAGAATGCGGATGTGTTGGTCTCGACGCCGAAACTGGCGGCGGATGGCGTCAGTGGCGCGCATACTTCCAGTCCGGTTGGAAGCGTTGCAGCCAAAACCCAGGCGGCGTTGCGCGAAAATCCCGACCCAAACGAGGCATAGCGTTATTTCTCGTTTGCGCAAGCAAACTGCCCTATTGGCGGACAATTTGGGCTAAAAATGGCTGGAACGGCACGTCAATAGGTGTGTTTGCCTCTTGGCTTGATGATATTGCGGCGCACCAATTAAGGGCGATTCACCATAATTGGCTATAATCGGTCCATGAACGCTTCCTCCCAAATCGCCGCGCAAACGCTGTACGATAAACTGTGGAACGCCCACGTTGTGCACGTCGAGCCGGATGGCACGTCGCTGGTCTACATTGACCGGCATCTGGTGCATGAAGTCACCAGCCCGCAGGCGTTTGATGGTCTCGAGATCAACGGCCGTAAACCGTGGCGGCTGAAATCGATTGTGGCGACGGCAGATCATAACGTTCCGACGACATCACGCCGCGAGGGAATCGCCGATCCGATTTCGCGTTTGCAGGTCGAAACACTCGACAAAAATATCGAAAAATTTGGCGTGGCGGATTATTACGGCATGAATGATGCCCGTCAGGGCATTGTCCATGTGGTCGGTCCAGAGCAGGGCGCGACGCTGCCCGGTATGACGGTGGTGTGCGGCGATTCGCATACCTCGACGCACGGTGCGTTTGCGGCGTTGGCGTTTGGCATCGGTACATCCGAAGTCGAACACGTGATGGCGACCCAATGCCTCAACGCCAAGAAACTTAAGTCGATGCTGGTGAAAATTGAAGGCCAGGCCGGGCGCGGCGTCACCGCCAAGGATATCGTGCTTGCGGTGATCGGAAAGATCGGTACGGCAGGCGGCACCGGCTACGCGATTGAATTTGCCGGTAGCGCGATTCGCGCCCTGTCGATTGAGGGCCGCATGACCGTTTGCAATATGGCCATTGAGGCCGGTGCACGCTCTGGCATGATTGCCGCCGATGACAAAACGATTGCGTACCTGAAAGGGCGGCCGTTTGCGCCGAAAGGCAACGACTTTGACCGTGCCACGGTGTACTGGCGCACGTTGCACAGTGATGCCGGCGCGGCGTTTGACCGGGTGGTGGAATTGGATGCCTCCACCATCAAGCCGCAAGTCACATGGGGCACCTCGCCTGAAATGGTGACGACGATTGACGGCGTGGTGCCGGACCCAAAAAATGAGGCAGACCCGGTCAAGCGCGAGGCGATTGAACGCGCGTTGCAATACATGGGATTGAACCCGGGCACGTTGATTGCGCAGATTAAAATTGACAAGGTATTCATCGGCAGCTGCACCAATTCACGCATTGAAGATTTGCGTGTTGCTGCAGGTGTGGTGCGCGGCCGGCAGGTCGCTCACAACGTGAAGCTGGCGATGGTGGTGCCGGGTTCGGGTTTGGTCAAGCGTCAGGCCGAGGCCGAAGGGTTGGACAAAATTTTTATAGCAGCCGGCTTTGAATGGCGCGAGCCGGGTTGCTCGATGTGCCTCGGCATGAACGACGATCGATTGTCGCCGGGTGAACGTTGTGCATCGACGTCCAACCGTAATTTTGAAGGCCGTCAGGGTGCGGGTGGCCGCACGCATTTGGTCAGTCCCGAAATGGCGGCGGCAGCGGCCGTGGCGGGCCGGTTTGTTGATGTGAGAGAAATTCTTTAGGAGAATGAAATGATGAAAAAGCTGATGACGATTTTGTTGGCGGGATTATTTTTGGCCGGTTGCAATACCATTGAAGGGGTCGGCAAAGATGTCAAAAAAACCGGCGAAACCATTGAGAAGGCGGCAAAAAAATAGTGGAAGCATTCCGCCAACATTTGGGATTGGTTGCGCCGCTGGATCGCGCCAATGTTGATACCGATGCGATCATCCCGAAACAATTTCTGAAGTCGATCAAACGATCGGGTTTCGGTCCGAACCTGTTTGATGAATGGCGTTACATGGACCACGGCGAGCCGGGGATCGATAATTCGCGGCGCCCGCTGAATCCGAAATTCGTACTGAATGACGCGCGTTATCAAGGTGCGACGGTGCTACTGGCGCGCAAAAATTTCGGCTGTGGTTCGTCGCGCGAACACGCGCCATGGGCGCTCCAGCAATTTGGTTTCAAGGCGATTATTGCGCCGTCGTTCGCCGACATTTTTTTCAACAACTGCTACAAGAACGGTTTGTTGCCGATCGTGTTGAATGAAGCCGAGGTCGATCATTTGTTCAATGTCACCGTGGCAACACCGGGGCTCAAGTTGCAGATTGATCTGGCGCGGCAGGTGGTTGAAGTGCCCGCGGCGGAGTCCTACCAATTCGAGGTTGAGGGCTTTCGCAAGGAGTGTCTGCTCAACGGTTGGGATGAAATTGGCCTGACCATGCGCCACACAGACAAGGTTCGCGCCTATGAAGCGGCAAGGGCATCGCGGGAGCCGTGGATTTTTAGTTGATTTGGTCGGCTGTGCATGCATAACGCCTTGAATTGTTGGCCTACATAAAAAGAATCACATCATCATGAAAATTGCTGTTCTCGCCGGCGACGGCATTGGTCCGGAAATCATGTCTGAAGCGCTCAACGTGCTGACGGCGTTAAATCGTGACGGGCTCAGGATCGAGACCGAGTCGGCGCTGGTCGGTGGCGCGGCGTATGACGCATTCGGACATCCGCTGCCGGACGCCACGCTGAAGCTGGCGCAACAATCGGATGCGGTTTTGTTTGGCTCGGTCGGTGGGCCGGCCTACGACAACCTGCCGCGCGAACACAGGCCGGAAAAGGCGATTCTGGGCCTGCGCAAGGAATGCGATTTTTTTGCGAACCTGCGACCTGCAACCGTTTTCCCGGAACTCGCTGATGCATCAACCCTGCGCGCCGACGTGGTGGCGGGATTGGACATCATGATCATTCGCGAACTCACCGGTGATATTTATTTTGGCGAGCCGCGCGGCGTGTCCGGCGAAAAGGGGAACCGTGTCGGCATCAACACCATGCACTACACCGAGGCGCAGATTCGGCGCATCATGCACGTCGGTTTTCGCACCGCCAGCCGGCGCGGCAAGCGGCTGTGTTCGATCGACAAGATGAACGTGCTTGAAGCGATGCAGTTGTGGCGCGACATTGCCATTGAAGTCGCCCCTGAATACCCGGATGTGGTGTTGTCGCACATGTTGGTGGATAACGCGGCGATGCAACTGATCCGCAACCCAAGACAATTCTACGGCCATGTCGCCGCTGTGGGACCCCATCGCCACCAGTCTGGCCTTCGACGCCGGTGTCGGCGCCCGGCTGGCGATGCGCCTCGGCGGCAAGCTGGGGCCGGCCTCGGGCGCGCCGCTGGACGTAACCGTTCAGGTGATGGCGCT
>JANOEV010000204.1:0-7063 GCA_031413695.1 Burkholderiales bacterium | reverse complement strand
GGATGGTGCATCAGCAGTTGGTTGAAGCGGCGACATGGACTGGCGCATCAAATCACCTGCTGATCAATTTATATTGCCGGCATGGTTACGCGATTGTCGCGAAACATATTCACGAGGTCACAAAGACGGGGATGGTCAAACTTGCCAGAACCATGGGACGTGTTGTCATCTAGGACATGCTGACATCCTGGCTGGACATTGTCAGCACCCGAGCAATTTGGCGCGTGCGGCCGATGCGGTGTTTTCACGTGCCGCGGATTCTTGATCCCAGGTTGTGCTGACCCAGCCTTGCAAATGGTCAAGCGCGATCGTTGTCAGTGCGGCAACATAGGCTTCGCTGTCGTTTGCCACCGGCAGGTAGTTGAACGTCTTGCCGCCGGCATGCAGGAAGGTTTCTTTTGCCTCCATGGCAATTTCCTCGAGCGTTTCCAGGCAGTCACAGGCAAATCCGGGGCAGATCACGTCCACCCGCGCAACACCTTTTGCGCCGAGTGCCTCGAGGGTTTTGTCGGTGTAGGGTTGCAACCATTCCGCGCGGCCGAAACGCGACTGAAATGTCACCAGATAGTCGTCTTTGTTTAAACCGAGTTTTTCGGCAATCAGCCGTGCTGATTTGTGAGACTCGCAATGGTAGGGGTCGCCCTTGTCGAGATGAAACTTCGGCACGCCATGAAACGTCATCAACAGTTTGTCGGTGCGAAAATCAGGCCGGCCGATTTTCTGCCAATGGGCGGTGACATTTTTGGCGATGGCGTCGATAAACGCGGGATGGTCGTGGAAATTGCGCACAAAACGCAGGCCCGGCACATTACGTTTTTGCATCATCACCCGCGCAACCTGGTCAAACGTTGACGCGGTGGTGCTCGCCGCGTATTGCGGGTAGAGCGGCAACACCAGAATGTTGGTGCAGTTTTCGGCCTTTAATTTGTCGATGCCGGCTTCGATGCTCGGGTTGCCGTAGCGCATTGCCGCAACCACCTTTAGCGGCGACTTAATTTGTTCGCCCAAATAGCCACCCAGCATTTGCGCCTGCCGTTCGGTGTAAACGCGCAATGGCGATCCGGCCGCGGTCCAGATGGTTGCGTATTTCGCCGCGCTTTTGGCCGGGCGCACATTGAGGATGATGCCGTTCAGAATCAGCCACCAGATGGCGCGGGGAATTTCGACCACACGCGTATCCGATAAAAATTCCTTGAGGTAACGGCGCACGGCGGATTTGGTCGGTGCGTCGGGTGTGCCGAGATTCACCAACAGGATGCCAGTCTTGGCCTGGGTGCCGTGGGTGAAGGGCGGTTCTTTAAGAAATGTCATTGAAAGTCTTTTATTGGCGGACGTTTTCAGTCAAAAATGGCTGAAAACGCACGTGGAATGGCGTTTTTTAAAATGGCGTTGGATAGTTTGCGGCAAGAAACGTACAGATTTGATGCGGTTGGTTGTCTGCCCATTGGTGTGTCGAAGTTGTGCTGATGTCGTCCTAGTGTTGGGATAGCGCCACCGACAACAACTTTGCGGTCACGTCAACAATCGGGATGACGCGTTCGTACGCCATTCGAGTGGGGCCGATGACCCCGACCGTGCCGACAATTTCACCATCGACTTCATACGGCGCCGACACCAGCGAAAATTCGTCAAGCGGCATGGTGTCGGATTCGCCACCGATAAATATTTTCACGCCATCAGCGCGTTGCGACAAATCGAGCAACTCAAACAATTGTGACTTGGCCTCAAACAGGTTGAACAGCCGCTTGAGGCTCGACATGTTGGACGAAATATCATTGACGTTGAGCAGATTGCGTTCACCCGATACCACCACGCCGGATGCATCCGAACCACTGCCGCGCGCCTCGACCACCGCCGCCATCAGCGTTGAGATATCGCGGTGTAATTGCGACAACTCGTTTTTAACGCGGTCATTCAGCAAGTCAAAATCGACGCCGGAATAATGCGCATTGATGTAGTTGGCAGCCTCGACCAACTGCGACGGTGAGAACGGTTTTTCGGTGACCAGAATACGATTTTGTACGTCGCCATCGGTGGCAACAATGATCAGCAACACGCGGCGTTCCGAGAGCGGCATGAACTCGACGTGTTTCAAACCAACGCCGGCGCGACGCGGCGTCATCACCACGCCGGCAAAATGGGTCAGCTCCGACAACAGGTGAGACGCAGAAATCACCACCTGACGCGGATCATCCGGGCGAATGTTTTCCTGTAACTGGGTTTGATCAATTTGCTGGATCGGCTGGATGGTCAGCAGGGTATCAACAAAATAGCGATATCCCTTTGGGGTCGGCACACGACCGGCCGAGGTGTGCGGGCTGGCGATGTAGCCGAGTTCTTCCAGATCGGCCATGACATTGCGAATCGACGCCGCCGACAATTCCATGCCGGAAAATTTTGACAATGTGCGCGAGCCAATCGGTTGCCCGTCGGCGATATGTCGCTCGACGAGGAATTTCAACAGTGTTTGCGCGCGGTCGTTGATCATGTTGGTTCAATATACAGGCGTATTTTTACCATAGGTGGAGTGTGATTTAATCAGGCACCATGTCAAAACCACCAAAACCCGTCAATTCGCCAAAACTGTTCAAAACTGTCTGCATTGTTGGCAAGCCCGACGGTGTCGGGGTCGAAAAGCCGCTCAACCAGCTTCACGACTTTTTACGTGGCCGTGGTTTGACCGTACGGATGGACCAGACCACCGCAATGCTGGCCGCGACGCCGCCTGCGGCGAGCCTGCCGCTGGAGACACTGTTTGACGGCGCCGATCTGGCCATCGCCCTCGGTGGCGACGGCACCCTGCTGGGTATTGCCCGGCTTGTTGCGGACAAAAACGTGCCGCTGGTGGGAATCAACCTCGGCACGCTCGGCTTTTTGACCGATATTCCCGCCGAATCGATGGCGTCGATGCTGGCGGCAATGCTCGATGGGGAATTCACCGAAGAATCGCGTTTACTGCTTGACGCGGATATCACCCGCGATGGCAGGTCGATTTTTTCGACCGTTGCGTTAAACGACGTGGTGGTCAGCCGCGGCGCGATGGGCTCGATGATCGAATTTGCCGTCGAGGTCAACGGTGAATTTGTCTACAGCCTGCGGGCCGACGGGCTGATTGTGACCACACCGACCGGCTCCACCGCCTATGCGTTGTCAACCGGCGGGCCGATCCTGCATCCGAGCCTGCCGGCCATCGGCTTGGTGCCAATTTCGCCGCACACACTGTCGAACCGGCCGGTGGCCATTCCGAGCGACAGCGAAGTTCGCATCCGCTTGATGCGCGCACATAACTCGCGGGTCAATTTTGATGTGCAATCATTTTTTGATCCGGAGACAGACGATGTTGTGACAGTCTGTGGTCACGCCCATCCGTTAACCTTATTGCATCCGATCGGCCATTCTTATTACGCCATGCTGCGGAGTAAATTACATTGGGCCGAACGCAATTCGTAACATTTCCGGCAATCCTTCGTAAACGACGTCGGCCTGTACAGCGTTGATGTGGTTGTTTTTCTTTCATTCAAATTGTTGATTTCCGCCCGCCATGCTCAGATCCCTCACCATTCGCGACTTCGTCATTGTTGACAGTCTGGAGCTCGATTTTGACGCGGGCTTTACCGCGCTGACCGGCGAAACCGGTGCCGGCAAATCGATCTTGATTGATGCGCTGTCGCTGGCGCTCGGCGCACGCGCCGACGGCAATCCGGTCAGGGTTGGTCAAAACAAGGCGGAAATGTCGGCAGAATTTGATTTGACCAACAACAAACCCGCACGCCGGTGGCTGGTTGAAAATGAACTTGCCGATGACGACGGCAATGTTTGTTTGTTCCGGCGGGTCATCGACGCCGCCGGCCGTTCAAAATCGTTTATCAATGGCAACAGTGTCACGCTTTCGCAAATGCGTGATTTGTCCGAACGATTGGTTGATATTCACGGGCAACACGAGCATCAAAGTCTGCTCAAGCGCGACGCGCAGCTGAGTTTGCTCGATGATTTTGCAGGCAACAATGTGCTGCTCGACGAGACCGCCGCCAGACACAGTGCATGGTCACAGCTGAATAATATTCGCCTTGCGCGCGAAGCCAACGAAGCGGCGATTACAAGGGAATTCGAAGATCTGACCTGGCAGATTGGCGAGGTCGAAAAACTCAATTTCTCGATGGGCCGCTGGGAAGAAACGTTGGCCGACCAACGCCGGCTGGCTAATGCCGCCGCGTTGATCGCCGCTACCGAGGCGGCTATTGACGGTTTGGCCGAATCCGACAATGCCGCCATCTCGCAAATCGAGGACCTGGCCACCAACTTGAACAACGCCGCCGAAACTGATCCGGCGCTCAAGGAGCCGCTTGACTTGATTAATAGCGCAAGCGTGGAATTGCGTGAGGCGGTGTCGGGCTTGCGGCACTATTTACGCCGGCTAGACGTTGACCCGGCGCGTCTCGCCGACCTGGATCGTGACATCAGCGATGTTCAGGAAATTTGCCGCAAGTTTCGCATCGATCCGAGTCGCATTCCGGAGTTTTTGCAGCAAAAACGCGACCGTCTGGCTGCCCTTGGCGGCGGCCAGTCGCTTGATGATCTGCTCGCAAAAGAGCGCGAGGCGGAAGCCGCATACCTTGAGGTCGCAAAAAAACTCACCAAATCGCGTCAGAGTGCCGCCAAAAAATTCTCGGTCGAGGTGACAAAATCATTGCAGACGCTTGCCATGCCGGGTGGCAGATTTGCCGTCGAGTTTTCGCCGCGCGACGCGTCGGCGAACGGGCTGGAAAGTTGTGAGTTTCAGGTGGCGGCATTTGAAGGTCAGCCGCTTGGTTCCCTCGCCAAATTTGCCTCCGGGGGCGAACTTTCGCGGGTGTCACTGGCGATTCAGATGATGGCCTCGGCAAAGGGTGGCGTCACCACCATGATTTTTGACGAGGTTGATGCCGGCATTGGTGGCCGTGTTGCCGAGGTGGTCGGACGGCTGTTGCAGGCGCTTGGCGACAAGGATGGCAAAACCCACCAGGTACTGGCGGTGACACATTTACCGCAGGTTGCCGCGTGCGCGGTGAATCAATTGCAGGTTGCCAAAACGGCGAACGACGGCGTCGTGACCACGGCCATTACCGCGTTGGACAAGAAGGCCAGGATTGATGAAATTGCCCGAATGTTGGGTGGTATCACCGTCACCGCGGTAACGAAAAGAGCAGCCGAAGAAATGCTCACCATGGCAGCCGCCCAGCCGCAATCAAAAACCTAAACACGGCTTTTCTGCCGCGGCCGTTGCCGTCGCGCGAACCCGGTCGGGATCATCGAACCGTGCAAAGCCGCCCGCGAATGGATGCTGCGTGTCCAAGCGGCGCCACGTCCGGCTGCGGCTTGGGGTTTGCCGGGGTCGTGCCAACTCAAGTTTTTGCGGTTCCTGCCGATGGAAATATATGGCGCGCTTTCCGCGCGCCATGCCGATGCCGTTTGCATCGGCAACATCGACCACTATTTGGACAGGACACCGCCATGAACCAAAATAAATGTATCACCCGCAGGCTGGCCGTATTGGCAGGGCTGCTTGTTGCCACGACCATGGCCGCTGCCGCGCCGCCGGCAGAGGTAAAACGCGAGGGCGCGATCAGTGGCGAAAAGGTCGATAGCGGACTGGGTGAACTGCCACATTACCGCGAATGGAAAAACGCGTTTGCCGGGGCAACACCGGCATCGCAACAGGTTGCGGTGCATATTCCTGGCGAGAAAATCGACAGCGGCTTGGGCGACTTACCAGACTACCGCAAACCACAAACGGCCATGGTCACGACCAAGCCGGTGTCGATCGCAACCCGTTAAATAACACACGCAGAATCAAACTGCGTTTGTTGCATTTTGCCGGCTGAAATCCTGTTTGCCGGGGCAGCCTCATGTCCGTGAGGTTGCCGTGGCTGATTTTGTGCCGCGATGGCAGAAGTCGGGTTATCCTGTGCCCGTTTCCCACGGCATTCAGGCGCAAAAAATATGTTGCATCGATTTCAACTGGCTTGTGTTTGTGCGGCATTTTTGTGTAAGACGGCCGGCGCCGCCTGGTTTGAGACCGGCGGCGCGGTTGAAAGCCGACCCGGTGTTAAACAACCCTACGTACTCAGCATTGCGGTCAATGCCGACAAGAGCAACATCGAGCGGAATGACGTAAAGAATGTCGTGTTGTTGTTGACCGGTGGTGCGGGGATCATTCCGCCGGCTTCGGAAAGCATCAAGCAACAACGGCCCGAACGATTGGCGTTACGCGGATTTTTTGCCGAAAAACTCGGCGTGTTGGTTGCGGTTGGTGCGCCGGGTGATCACGCCGGGGGGATTTCGACGGACTGGCGTGAGGGCAAATCACATATCACCGACGTGCGCGCGGTGATGGACGTTGTGATGAAACAATTTCCGGCGGCGCGCGTGACGGTGCTTGGATTCAGCAACGGTTGCCGCTCGGCCACCAACATCAGCGCATCGGAACGTGTGCATTGGGGCGCCCGGCTGCAGGGCGTTGCACTGCTGTCGTGTGCCCCCGCGGCGTTTGCCGAGGCACGTATGTTGGCGTTGTCGACCGTGCCGGTGTTGGTGGTTCACCATCGCGACGACAGTTGTCTGCCCTACGATGACATCAAAAATATTGCGCGTCAGTACGAGTTTGTCACCATCGATGGACCACAGCGGTCCGCCGCCGCAACGCGTGATTGTGGCAGCAACAGCGCGCACGAGTTTGGCGGCAGTGAAGCAAAAGCGTATCAGGCGGTGACCGACTGGGTATTATCCAAGGCGGCCTTGCCCAATTCACGTTAGGCCCTGCTTCAGCCACGCAGGCTACGCGCCCATTTGGGCTTGTGATGCACCGGCGGCGGGTTGGTGAATGCGTTGGTAGACTGCCTTGCTGCTCGCCGCGCGTTTGTTGGCATACATTGCCTTGTCCGCCTCGGCCAACATGCAGGCGATGGATACGTGCCGGTCGACATTGTAGTTAACCTGGCCGACGCTGAATTCAATTTCGTAGCCGCGGTTGTCGATTTCGCCGACCTCGGCGAGTGCCTGTTGCAGACGGTCGACAATTTCACCG
>JANOEV010000203.1:0-16577 GCA_031413695.1 Burkholderiales bacterium | reverse complement strand
GGCGGGAATAGACGCCGCCCGGCCGCGTTCTGGTAAAACGTCGCAGCGGATTCCCGCCCGAGTCCGACCGAGGAGGATGACCCGATGGCCGAAACCCGTGCCGTGAAATTATTTTTTGGCGAGCACGCGAAAAAGCTCGCCGTCAGCTCCACCAAATCCATGACCGGGCACTTGCTCGGCGCGGCAGGAGGCATTGAAGCGGTGTTCACCTCGCTCGCGGTTCACAACCAGATTTCACCACCGACCATCAATATTTTTGACCAGGATCCGGAATGTGATCTGGACTACTGTGCCAACACCGCGCGTGACATGAAAATCGATATCGCGCTTTCCAATTCGTTTGGCTTTGGCGGGACCAACGGCACCATCGTCGTCAAACGCTTCCAGTAGCGCATGAAACGTTTATTGGCGGTGATGGTTATGGCGGGGCTCGCCGCCGCTGCTGGTTTGGCATTTCTGGCGTGGCAGTTTGCACATACGCCCTTGGCATTGCCGGCGCCACCATCAACGCCGGCGGCTGCATCCGCACCGGTGCCGTTTGAATTCACCGTCGAAAAAGGCACCTCGCTCAAAGCACTGTCGAAAAAGCTGGCTGACGCGGGTTTGCTCGCAAACCCGGATTGGCTTTGGATGCTTGGCCGCGCGACTGGAATGGCCACCGGCATTCAGGCGGGTACCTATCGCCTTGAAGGGCCGATTTCACCTCTTGCGTTATTGCAGAAAATGCTCGACGGTGACGTGGTGGTGGTCGGTATCACATTCGTCGAGGGGATTACCTTCCGGCAAATGCGTGAGCTGCTCGAAGCAAATGCCAATCTGAAGGTTTTGCTCAAGGGACTTTCCGACCGTGAGGTGTTGACGCGGGTCGGTGCCAGCGAAAAATTTGCCGAAGGCTTGTTTTTCCCCGACACCTACCGATTTTCGGCGGGCGCAACCGATCTGGATATTCTGAAAAACAGTTACCAGATGATGCAAAAGCGACTCGGTGAGGCGTGGGCGCAGCGTGAGGAAGGGCTGCCATACAAGTCACCCTATGACGTCCTGATCATGGCGTCGATCATTGAAAAGGAAACCGGGCGTGCCGATGAACGCCCGCTGATCGGCTCGGTGTTTATCAACCGGTTGCGTATTCCGATGCGCCTGCAAACCGACCCGACCGTTATCTACGGCATGGGCCAGTCGTTCGACGGTAACATCCGCAAACGCGATCTGACGGCGGATACGCCTTACAACACCTATACCCGCGACGGTCAGCCGCCGACGCCGATCGCGATGCCCGGTTGGGGATCGTTGCTGGCGGCGGTGAAGCCGGAAAAGAGCGACAAGTTATACTTTGTGGCGACCAAAAAAGGTGATGGGTCTCACTATTTTTCGCGGTCGCTCGAGGAACACAATCGTGCCGTGGCGAAATATCAGTTGGGTCGGTAAAAATGACGGTGCACGCAAAATTCATCACGTTTGAAGGCATTGACGGCGCCGGAAAGTCGTCACATCTTGCATTTGTGGCCGACACCCTGCGCGCCAGACAAATCGAGATAGTCACCACGCGCGAACCCGGCGGCACCCCGTTGGGCGAAACCATCCGCGACATCGTGCTCAATCAAAAGATGCATGTCGAAACCGAGGCATTGATGGTGTTTGCCGCGCGACGCGAACATCTGGCCGTAGTCATCGAGCCGGCACTGGCCCGTGGTGCGTGGGTGGTGTGTGACCGTTTCACGGATTCATCGTACGCCTATCAATGCGGCGGCCGCGGGCTGGACAACGACCGGGTCGCGGTGCTCGAACAATTTGTGCATGCAAACCGGCAGCCTGATTTGACGCTGCTGTTTGACGCGCCGGTTGCCATCGCACGCGAGCGGCTCGACAAAAATACCGCCAGCCAGGACAAGTTCGAACGCGAGCAGGGGGAATTTTTCACGCGGGTGCGCGAAGCTTATCTAGCGCGTGCGCGTCAATTCCCGGCACGCATCAAGTTGGTTGATTCATCCCGATCACTCGACGAGATCCGCGCTGATTTGCGCGTCCACCTCGACCGGTTGTTGGCCGCATGATTGACATCCTGCCGTGGCACCGTGAAACGCTTGACGGGCTGGTTGCACGTGGCAATCGCATTCCGCATGCTTTGTTGGTGCACGGTCGCAGTGGCATCGGCAAGGTGGTGTTCGCCCGCACGCTTGCGCAATCACTGCTGTGTGAGTCGCCCGAACATGGCATGGCGTGCGGCCAATGCCATGCATGTGGCTGGTTCAGCAACGGCAATCATCCCGATTTCCGCGAGTTGCTGCCCGAGGCGCTGACCGAGGACGACCCGGCTGATGAAACAACCGCCGACGCCGACGCCAAGGACAAGAAAAAAAGCAAGGAAATCAAGATCGACCAGATCCGCGGCATTGCCGATTTTATGACCCTGTCGACGCACCGCGACGGCTACCGCGTGTTGTTGATCCATCCCGCCGAGGCCATGAATCCGGCCGCCGCCAACGCTTTGCTCAAAACACTCGAGGAACCTGCTGCACGCACGGTGATCTTGCTGGTCAGTGACAAAGTGGGCCGTTTGATGGCCACTGTTCGCAGTCGCTGCCAGCGGGTGCTGGTGCCGACACCGGACGCTGCGACGGCAACGGCGTGGCTGGCAACGCAGGGTGTGGCGAATGCCGGTGATGCACTGGCGGCGGCGGGTGGCGCACCGCTTGATGTGATTGAATTCGCCAATACCGATTACCAGTCCAGCCGTCATGCATTTGTTGCCGCGCTGTCCGACGCCGGCATGGATTACGCGCTGACCGCACAGAATTTTGAGAAGACCGATTTGGCAAATTTGTTTATGTGGTTGCAAACCTGGGTCAACGACGTCATCACCGAACGCATGACCGGGGTGGTCAACCATCACCGCGACCAGAACAGGGCGATTACGCGCATCGCCGGGCAAATCGAACTGGCGCGGGTATTTCGCTTTGAAAGCGAGCTGCGGCAAACACGACGGTTGATTAATCACCCGCTCAATGCGAGACTGTTGCTGGAGCAACTTTTAATCGGTTATAAACAGGCGATCAAGCCTGTTGCCTGATTCCGGAAGATTATTGACCATGCCCACTGCTGAAGCCGCAGCCGCGATCATCAAAAAACCCAGCGTCATCTCGCTCAATTTGAAGGGCAAGAGCGCGCTATATGCCGCGTGGATGCCGATGCTCAAGGGCGGCGGGTTGTTTATGCATTCTTCGCGCGCACATCAACTCGGTGACGACGTGTTGCTGGTGTTGCAATTCCTCGATGAACCGATAAAGCTGCCGATTACCGGCAAGGTGGCGTGGATTAATCCCGAACACGCGGCGGGCAACCGCCCGCAGGGCGTCGGCATTCAACTGCCAGACAACGAGGTTGGCAAGGAACTCAAAAAACGGATCGAGGGCATTCTGGCGCCGGTTGCAAAATCCGACCGCACGACGTACACGGTATAGCAGTCCGGTGATTTAGCGCGCGACGTCGAACTTCGCCTGATCCAGCCATTTGCCGGTATCCGGCGCGACGGCATGCCGCAGTTTTTCAATCAACACATCCAGGTTAACGTCGGTCTGCAATGAGTCACGGTGCAGCGCGCGCAAAAACCGTTCGTCGCGTGCGTGATCCAAAAACTGGATCAACCCGTCAAAGAAGCCGCCGACGTTGAGCAGCCCGATTGGTTTGGTGTGATACGCCAATTGCTGCCAGGTGAGGGATTCAAACAGTTCATCGAGGGTGCCATAACCGCCCGGCAGGGCGATAAAGCCGTCTGCGATATCCGTCATCAGCGCCTTGCGTTCGTGCATGGTTTCGACCACGTGCATCTTGGTCACACCCTTGTGGCCGACTTCTTTTTCCATCAGCATGCGCGGAATGACGCCGATGACCTCGCCGCCGTTTGCCAGACAGGCATCGGCCGCCACGCCCATCAAGCCGACGCTGCCGCCACCGTAAACCAAACGTATTTTTTGCTTCGCGAGGGTCGCGCCGAATTCGGCTGCGGCATCTTTGTAGGCGGGATTGGCGCCGGGGGAGGCGCCACAAAACAGGCAGATCGATTCGAGTTTATTCATCAGCCGATTATAAATCGGCCGACGCGACGTTCTGTTACGTGCTCAGATCACCACATGCCGGTGGGTGCATAACCGGCGGCGACCAATGCGTTGGCCAGCGATGCTTTATCCGCGGTCGATTCGATACGCGCCTTTTTGGTTGGGATGTCAACTTCGACGGTAGCCTTGGCATCAACCGATTTAACGGCTTTTTGCACCACACCAACACAGTGGGCGCAAGAAACATCCGGGATGGTGAATTCGATCATGTGTTGCTCCTTGATTTCGCCCATTGCGGGCTAACATTACAAATAGATGGTGTTTCAATGCGTTAATACTAGTCCTCATGTCGACAAATCCCCGCCCCGAGCAACAAATTGTCACCTTCCAGCTGCCCGTTGGCGGCATGACCTGCGCGTCTTGCGCGAGCCGCGTCGAAAAAGCACTGATGAAAATTGGCGGCGTCGCCTCGGCAACGGTGAATCTGGCGACCGAAATAGCAAACGTTGAAACCGGCATCATGGTGTCACGAAACATGTTGGCCAACGCGATCATTGCCGCCGGTTATACAGTGCCCGCCGCAAAACCCGTTGTTCAGAGCGCTGTTTCGGACAAAAATCCTTCGCAACGCCCGTCAATGCTGGTGTTTTCCGATGGGCAAAAGGTTGCCATCGCCGCGTTGTTGTCACTGCCGCTGGTGATACCGATGCTTGTTCTGCCGTTTGGCATTGAATGGATGTTGCCGGCCTGGCTGCAACTGGCGCTGGCGACACCGGTGCAGTTCTGGCTGGGGGCACGTTTCTACCGTGCCGGCTGGCACGCTGTGAAAGCCTATACCGGCAATATGGATTTATTGGTCGCGCTCGGCACCTCGGCCGCGTACGGGCTGTCGGTATTTTTGATGCTGCGCGCCGCACCAGGCGACATGCCGCATCTGTACTTTGAAAGTGCGGCGGTGGTGATTACGTTGGTGATGTTTGGCAAATGGCTCGAGGGTCGCGCCAAACGCGAAACAACCGCGGCCATTCGTGCGCTGCAGGTATTGATGCCCGCCACGGCACGCGTTGTCGATGGCAATGTCGAGCGTGAAGTCGCCATCGGTGACATCAAGGTTGGTGATTTGATGCGGGTGCGTCCGGGTGAACGTTTTGCCGCCGACGGTGTGCTGGTCAACGGCCACACCCATGCCGATGAATCATTGATCACCGGTGAGAGCCGGCCTGTCAACAAAACCTTTGGCGACAGCATCACCGGCGGCGCCGTCAACGGCGACGCGTTGGTTGACGTGCGGGTCACTGTTATTGGCGCCGAATCCACCGTGCAACGCATTGTGCGTATGGTCGAAGATGCACAGGCCAAAAAAGCGCCGATTCAACGTCTGGTTGATCGTGTCAGTGCCGTATTTGTGCCGGTGGTGTTGGTGGTTGCGTTGGCAACCCTGCTGGGCTGGGGATTGACCAACGGCGACTGGTCACACGCGGTGATCAATGCGGTGGCGGTGCTGGTGATCGCCTGTCCCTGCGCACTCGGGCTCGCCACGCCGGCGGCAATCATGGTCGGTACCGGCATGGCCGCCAAACAGGGTATTTTGATCAAGGATGCACCGGCACTCGAAGCCGCACATAACATTACCGTTGTTGCGTTTGATAAAACCGGCACCCTGACCGAGGGCAGGCCGGTATTGATTGCGGCGAAGTCATTTAACTCATCGCGTACCGAAATGTTGGCGCTGGCGGCGGCGATTCAATCGGGCAGTGAACACCCGCTGGCGAAAGCCGTGCTGCGGGCGGCCAACGACGAACAGGTGTCCTTCACCCCCGCAGAAAATATGCGTGCGCTGCCGGGTCGTGGTGCAAGTGGCACCGTCAACGGCGAAATGGTGTTGCTCGGCAGCGCCCGGCTGATGCATGACGAGGGTGTGCAAATGCAGCCGCTGGACGAACGCGCCGTGGCGTATGAACACGCCGGACGGACCATCACCTGGCTGGCACGCGCCGGCACCATCGTCGGATTTTTTGCCTTTGGCGACAATGTCAAACCAACCGCCCGCGCGGCCATTGACGCGCTCAAGGCGATGGGTATCCGCACCGTGTTGATCAGCGGTGACAACCAATCGGCCGCTGACAAGATTGCGCTTGAACTCGGCATCGAAGACGTGCACGCCGGGGTGATGCCGCAAAAAAAAGCCGAGGTGGTGCAGCAGCTCAAGACCGGCGGCAACGTGGTGGCCATGGTGGGTGACGGCATCAACGATGCGCCTGCGCTGGCGGTTGCCGATGTCGGCATCGCCATGTCGGGAGGCACCGATGTGGCCAAAGAGACCGCCGGCATCACGCTGATGCGCAGCGACCCGGCGCTGGTGTCCGGCGCGATTGAAATTTCACGACGCACCACCGCCAAGATCCGCCAGAACCTGTTTTGGGCGTTTTGTTACAACGTCATCGGTATCCCGTTGGCGGTGGCCGGATTACTCAGCCCGGTGATCGCCGGCGCGGCGATGGCGTTGTCGAGCGTGAGCGTTATTACCAACGCGTTGTTGTTGCGCCGCAAGTAGCGTCACCAACGGCGGCGGGAAAGCAGCGCAAGCTGCGCCGGGCCGTGGCTGCATGGGATAATGCGGCATGTTTATTGACTCTCATTGCCACCTCGATTTCGCCGAACTGCAGGCGGATGCCGACAATATTTTTGCGCTGATGCGTGCAAACAATGTCACCCATGCGCTGACCATATCAACCACGCTCAAGACCTTCCCCGATGTGTTGCGTGTGGCTGAATCGCATCCGAACCTCTGGTGCAGCGCCGGTGTGCATCCGGACGAGCAGGTTGACGACCATGAACCCACCGTCGAAGAGTTATTGCGGCTGGCCGATCACCCCAAGGTGGTTGCCATCGGTGAAACCGGGCTCGACTACTATCGGTTGCAGGAGCCGCTCGATTGGCAGCGAGAACGCTTTCGCACACATATCCGTGCCGCGACGGTCTGCAAAAAGCCATTGGTTATCCATACCCGCAATTCATCAGCCGACACACTCAAGCTGATGGCCGAAGAAAACGCCCATGAAGCCGGCGGCGTGATGCACTGTTTCACCGAAAATCAAATGGTCGCCGATGCCGCGCTGGCGATGGGTTTTTACATTTCGTTGTCCGGTATCGTCACCTTCAAAAGCGCCAAAGAGTTGCAGGACGTCGCCCGCAATATTCCGCTTGATCGCATGCTGATCGAAACCGATTCACCGTATCTGGCGCCAACGCCGCATCGCGGCAAGATGAATCAACCGGGGTATGTGAAACACGTTGCGGAATTTATTGCGCAGCTGCGGGGTGTGTCGGTTGACGAAATTGCCGCCGCCACCACCAATAACTTCTATCGATTGTTTCACCACGCCAAGCCGATGGCGGTTTGAAGCGCGGGACCGATCGCCTGATTGGGAACTTCTAAAAACCTCAAACTCGCCGTCATTCCAGCTTAGCTACGTAACTAAGCTGGAATCCAGTCCATCGTAGTATCAAAGAGTTACGAAGGTCTGGGTCCCAGCCTGCGCTGGGACGACGAGTTTTTTAGAAATACTTGATTAGGAAAGTCAAACAATGGCGGGCGGTTTGAGGCAAAAATGCCTGAAACCGCCCGTCTGTTTTGCACATTCAGATTTTATGGCGCGCCTCCGGTAACATCCTGCCATACAAGATTAAAAACGAGGAGCAGGGTCCATGTCCGATGTAACCCGCAGTTTGATTGGTGTGGCATTGCTGATTTTGATCGGCTGGTTGTTTTCGCTGAACCGCAAAAGTGTCAACTGGCGCATCGTGTTGTCGGCGCTGGTGTTGCAAATGGGTATTGGCGCGCTGGTGTTGTTCTCGGATGCCGGTAGTGGCGCGCTCAAGGCGATCGCCGATACCATGACCAACATTCTCAAATTCGGCAGCAAAGGTACCGAGTTTTTGTTTGGCGGCCTGGTCAGCGACAAGATGTTTGAGGTGTTTGGCGGCATGGGTTTCATTTTTGCCTTCCGCGTGTTGCCGGCGATCATTTATGTCACCGCCCTGATTGCGGTGCTGTACCACCTCGGCGTGATGCGCTGGATCATCACCATCCTCGGCACCGCCCTGCAAAAATTGCTGGGCGTGTCAAAGATCGAATCGTTTTGTGCGGTCACCACCATTTTCCTCGGCCAGAATGAAATGGGCGCGGCGGTGAAACCGTTTGTCGGGCAACTCAAAGGCCCGACCATATTTGTCATCATGACGTCCGGCATGGCGAGTGTGGCCGGTGCCGCGCTGGCCGGTTATGCCGGGCTCGGCGTGAAGATGGAATATCTGATCGCCGCATCATTCATGGCGATCCCCGGCGGATTGTTGTTTGGCAAACTATTGTGTCCATCCAACGAGCCGGAGAATATCCGCTTCGACAACATCCAGTTTGAAGAGAAGAAACCGGCAAACGTGATCGAAGCCGCCGCAAGTGGTGCGGCACTCGGTTTGCAAATTGCGCTCGCGGTTGGCGCCATGTTGATTGCCTTTATCGGCTTGATTGCGTTGCTTAATGGTGCCGTCGGTGGTGTCGCCAACTGGATGGGTTATCCGGGCACCAATATGGAAACACTGATCGGCAAGGCGTTTGCGCCGCTGGCCTATATGCTCGGCGTGTCATGGGAACACGCCGCCTTTGCCGGTAATTTGATCGGCCAGAAATTGATTCTCAATGAATTTGTGGCGTATGTCGGCCTGGCACCGTATTTGCAGGAACCGGCAAAAGTCGCTGCGGCCGGCCTGACGGTGATTGATCCGCGCACCCTGGCAATCCTCTCGTTTGCCTTGTGCGGCTTTGCCAACATCGCCTCGATCGCGATTCTCGCCGGTGCGTTTGGCGGCGTTGCACCGCATTTGCGCGGCATGGTGGCGCAATACGGTTTGCGGGTGGTGGTGGCGGCAACGCTGTCGAATTTAATGAGTGCCACCATCGCCGGTATTTTCCTGTCGGCGAAGTATTGATTGATCATGCTGGCGCAGGAGATCATCCGCAGGAAACGTGACGGCCTCACGCTGAGCGCGGCGGAGATCATCGGCTTTATCGAGGGCGTGACTGCCGATACGGTGAGCGAAGCGCAGATCGCCGCGTTCACCATGGCGACTTATTTGAACGGTATGTCGCGCGTTGAGGCCGTCGCCCTGACCATGGCGATGCGCGATTCCGGGCGGGTGCTCGATTGGCATTCGTTCAAGCTGAACGGGCCGGTGGTGGACAAACATTCGACCGGTGGTGTTGGTGACGTGGTGTCACTCATGCTCGGGCCGATGGTGGCGGCGTGTGGTGGTTATGTGCCGATGATTTCCGGCCGCGGGCTGGGTCACACCGGTGGCACACTCGATAAGCTCGATAGCATTCCGGGCTATCAAACCAACGTCACGATTGAAAAATTCCAGCGGGTGGTGGCGGACGTCGGGGTGGCGATTATCGGCCAGACCGACGAACTGGCACCTGCCGACAAACGCATTTATGCCACACGCGACGTGACGGCCACGGTTGAATCCATTGCATTGATCACCGCGTCCATCCTGTCCAAAAAATTGTCCGCCGGGCTCGATACGCTGGTGATGGACGTCAAGGTCGGATCGGGGGCATTCATGCCGAGCCTCGACAAGTCGCGCGAACTTGCCCGCAGCATTGTTGACGTCGGTAACGGCGCCGGGATGCGAACCACTGCCTTGCTCACCGATATGAATTCACTACTGGCGCCGTGTGCCGGCAACGCCATTGAAGTGCAGTGCGCCGTCGATTACCTCACCGGTGGCTATGCACACGCCGATCTTGCGCGGCTGCACCGCGTCACCATGGCGCTGTCAGCCGAATTGCTGGTGTCGGGTGGTGTATTCGCAAACACTGCGCTGGCCGAGCAGGCGTTGCTGAACAGCCTCACATCCGGTCGTGCCGCGGAAATTTTTTCAGCGATGGTGGCGGCACTCGGCGGGCCGCTTGATTTTGTCGAACGCGCCGGACATTACCTGCCAACCCCGCCCGTTGTCACGCCGGTGTTCGCCAGCCACGCCGGGACCGTCGCCGCCATTGACACCCGTGCCATTGGCATGGCGGTGGTGGCATTGGGTGGCGGGCGTTTGCGTTCGACCGACCATATTGACCACGCGGTGGGGCTGCGCGGGTTTGTTGCGTTGGGGGCGGTGGTCAAAGCGGGCGATTTGATTGCGGAGGTGTGCGCGCGGACCGATGCCGATGCCGCAGCGGCTGCCGCGGCGATTCAAGCCGCGGTGGGCATTAAATCTGATGTCGGTCATTCCAATGACCATCGGCCGGCTGATATTGTTGAACGCGTGACGTGATCGTCACGACCTTGCCCGGACACGTTCATGCGTCATACTGGCGGGCATCCGATTAATCCCAAATGTGCCCCTCGATGAACGCACCGATTGACCAGCTTGAAGATCTCGCCTCGCGCCTCGGCCTGGCCTTGCATAAACACCAGCTGATGTTGGCAACCGCCGAATCGTGCACCGGCGGTGGTATCGCCGAAGCGGTGACGCGTATTCCGGGCGCCTCGGCGTGGTTTGACCGCGGCTTTGTGACCTACTCTTACGAATCCAAGGCCGACTTGTTGGGCGTGCGGCGTGAAGACCTGCTCGACTTCGGCGCCGTGTCGGAAGAGATCGCCAAACAAATGGTGGAGGGCGCCATTGCCCGTTCACGCGCACAGGTGGCGGTGGCCGTGACCGGCATCGCCGGACCGGATGGCGGCCAGCCGGACAAGCCGGTCGGCACCGTGTGGTTTGCCTGGAAATTCCCAAAAAAATCAATCATTTCAGAGGTTTGCCACTTCAAAGGTGATCGTGAAGCGGTGCGAAAACAAACCGTTTCGTACGCGTTATCGCGGCTCCTGCATAATCTCGGCTAGCCTCCCAAAAACCGGTTTTTCCGGTTTTCTTTATCAAACCCCTTGCATTTGGCTGTCCAGTCCGGTACTGTACGGAAATACAGACTGTATTTTCATACAACCCTTATTGATTCCCAATAATTGACTGGAGACTAGCCATGAACATGAAAGAACCCTTTATGGACGAAAACAAATCAAAAGCGCTTGCCGCGGCGCTTTCACAAATCGAAAAGCAGTTTGGCAAGGGCTCCATCATGAAGATGGGCGAGGGCAACATTGGCAATGACATCATCCCGGTCTCGACCGGTTCGCTCGGGCTCGACATTGCCCTGGGTATCGGTGGTTTGCCGCGTGGTCGGGTGGTCGAAATTTATGGTCCGGAATCATCAGGTAAAACAACCCTGACCCTGCAAGTCATCGCCGAAATGCAAAAAACCGGCGGCACCGCCGCGTTTATCGATGCCGAACATGCGCTTGACCCGCAATACGCACAAAAGCTCGGCGTCAATATCAACGACTTGCTGATTTCACAGCCGGACAACGGCGAACAGGCGCTCGAAATCGCCGACATGTTGGTGCGTTCGGGTGGTGTCGATATTGTGGTGGTGGACTCGGTTGCCGCACTCACACCAAAGGCTGAAATTGAAGGCGAAATGGGTGATTCACACATGGGCCTGCAGGCACGGCTGATGTCGCAAGCGCTGCGCAAATTGACCGCCAATATCAAACGTTCAAACACGCTGGTGATTTTTATCAACCAGATCCGCATGAAAATCGGTGTGATGTTCGGCAGCCCCGAAACCACCACTGGTGGCAATGCGCTCAAGTTTTACGCCTCGGTACGGATTGATATCCGTCGTATCGGTGCCATCAAAAATGGCGACGAAGTGATCGGCTCCGAAACCCGCGTCAAGGTGGTCAAAAACAAAGTTGCGCCACCGTTCCGTACCGCGGAATTCGATATTTTGTATGGCGAAGGCATCTCCCGCGAAGGCGAGATCATCGAGCTTGGTGTGGTGCACAAGATTGTTGATAAATCCGGCGCCTGGTACGCCTACAAAGGCGAAAAAATCGGTCAGGGTAAAGACAATACCCGCAAGTTCCTCAAAGAAAACCCGGCCATGGCGCAGGAAATTGAAGCCAAGATCCGTGCCGCCGTTGGTGTCAGTGGTGTGGTTGGTGGCGGCTCTGACGACAGCGAGGAAGTTGAAGAGTAATTCTGTTTTGCGCAGCACGGCACGGTGGGCGGTTTGCACTTCGGTGCGCACTTTGGTGCACCGCCCCCGCAATCAGATATGCCGCCCGTGTTATTGCGCCAAAAAAGTTCGATGGTTGGGCCGAATGAGTGTGCATCCTCCAGTGCACATGATCGTTCGGCCTTTTTTTATGGCACCCGCCAAGTGAAAACACCCAAACCGGAAAACCGCGAGCTGGTATCGGCCTCACTCAGACTGCTGGCCATGCGCGACATGAGTCGCATCCAATTTGAGCAAAAGCTCGCCAAGAAGGAATTCACGCCGGAAGAGATTGCCGAAGCGGTGGTGTGGTGTGAAGCCGAGGGTTGGCTCAACGAATCGCGTTACGCCGAGGTCATGGCGCGCCGGCTGGGTCAGAAATATGGCGGATCGCGCATTGCGCAAACGCTCAAACAAAAGGGTGTGGGCGACGAGATCGTCAGCGACACCATGGCGGCGATCAAAGACGGTGAATTTACCCGCGCGCACGCCGTCTGGTCACGCAAATTTGCCGCGATCCCGGATTGTGCCGAGCAACGCGCCAAACAAACCCGCTACCTGCAGTCGCGTGGTTTCAGTTTTGCCGTGATCAAAAAAGTGCTGGCCGGCGAAATTGCCGAAGACGCCGAATTTGGCGACGATGCTGCTTAGGAAGATTGGGCGGACGACGAGCTTGTCGCAGCACCGCATTTGACCTTCCCCGGCTTCTGGCCGGGGTCCAAGTTGCGTTTGGCATTGGTGAATGCGTGAACAAACTTGGGCACCGGACGTGCGCGAAACGATAAACCTGTTTCGCTTCTCCGGTGAAGGGGGATGTTGACCTTCCCCGGCTTCTGGCCGGGGTCCAAGTTGCATTGGGCATTGGTGAATGCGTGGACAAAACTTGGGCACCGGACGTGCGCGAAACGATAAACCTGTTTCGCTTCTCCGGTGAAGGGGAGCTATTGACCCTCCCCGGCTTCTGGCCGGGGTCCAAGTTGCATTGGGCATTGGTGAATGCGTGAACAAACTTGGGCACCGGACGTGCGCGAAACGATAAACCTGTTTCGCTTCTCCGGTGAAGGAGAGTTGTTGACCTTCCCCGGCTTCTGGCCAGGGTCCAATTTGCATTGGGCATTGGTGAATTTCGTTCTGTGACTGGGGTCGGCTCATTGGCCGGGGTGCGCTCAGTGGCCAGGTTGGGCCAATTAGCCGGGGGGTGGGCTCAGTAACCGCGCCAGCCCCGATGTGGCAGGTTAAATCTAGACGGTGGTATCGCCCAACACAAACGTCGAATCGGTGCGACGTGGCAGGCCGGGCGGCAACTCACGCATCGAGGTTTTGTTTGACGCGCTGCTGGTCCAACGTAACAGTTTGTCGCCCGCGCTGGCGTCGGTACTCAGCCAAACCAATGGCGACGCGGCCAGAATTAATGCAAAACCAAAAACCATTTGACGACGTGTAACCATCTTTTCCTCAATACGTGGAATTTATACCGGCAGGGTCATCAAACCCCGCCACAACATTACTGCCAAATCTATCCACTATCAACGGCGCTGGCCGTCAACCTGTCGCTTCGTCTCAAATCATTAAGCGCTAATCTAGCATGCCTTCATGTCCGTGTTGCAAGAACATCCCTGTTTAGAGGGCGGAGCGTATAATAATTTGTAACCAAATTGACGTGAATCAAGGCCTTTGTGCAGTGCAAGATTACCTAAGAATCAAACAGCTAACATTTTCACCGCAACAGATTTCAAATGGTGGTTCGCCACAAAAATTGACAATTGTCACGGCGCAAAAAATGTGACAAACCGCACACAACTCCCCGAATAACAACACCGCAACATTGACCAATCCCTGATGGCCAACATTACCCACCTCAATCCGGACGCCGCGCCCCATCACCGCACCGGTGACAACGACGCCGCACGCAACACCGGCACCAAATTTGACCCCGCACCGGTGCGCGATGTGCGCATCAACCGCAGCGCCATCGAACGCCGCGCCGCGACCATGTCAACCCGCCGCACCGTCAAAAAAGACTGGCAGGCCGCGTGGTTGTTACACGCCGTCAAAACCATCGATCTGACCACGCTTTCCGGTGACGACACCCCCGGCACGGTCAAACGCCTGTGCGCAAAAGCCATGCAGCCGGTGAGCCCGCAATTGTTGAAAGACCTGGGCGTGGCCGACCTCAAACTCAAAACCGGTGCCGTTTGTGTGTATCACACGTTTGTCAGTACCGCAGTCGCCGCCCTCAAGGGCAGCGGCATTCCCGTCGCGGCTGTTTCGACCGGCTTTCCCGCCGGGCTCTCACCATTCGCGCAAAAAATTGACGAGATCAAGGCCAGTGTGCGTGATGGTGCGGCTGAAATCGACATCGTTATTTCTCGTGAATACGTCTTAAACGGCGAATGGAAACGCCTCTACGACGAAGTCAAAGCCTTCCGTGAAGCGTGCGGCCCGGCGCACATGAAAGCCATTATCGCCACCGGCGAACTGGGCACGCTCAAAAACATCATGCGTGCG
Source organism: Burkholderiales bacterium (assembly GCA_031413695.1). Taxonomy (GTDB): domain Bacteria; phylum Pseudomonadota; class Gammaproteobacteria; order Burkholderiales; family Usitatibacteraceae; genus UKL13-2. Next base: position 1,898 of record JANOEV010000203.1, on the reverse strand, counting down.
TCGTTGGTGTGTATGCAGGCCGGATCTGATTTCATCAAGACCTCCACCGGCAAGGAGCCGACCAACGCCACCATTGCCGGCTCACTCGTCATGGTGCGCGCCATCCGCCAATACCATGAACAAACCGGCATCAAAGTCGGCTTCAAACCCGCAGGCGGCATCCGCACCGCCAAACAAGCGCTTGATTGGATGATTCTGATGAAAGAAGAGTTGGGCGATGAATGGTTGCAGCCGCATTTGTTTCGCATGGGCGCATCCGCGTTAATCAACGATATCGAACGCCAGCTGGAGCATCTTGCGTACGGGCGTTATGCGTCGATGCAGTATCAGCCATTGGGATGATTGGAAAGATAACTTAGGCCCCGACCTGCGTCGGGGCGACATGCCTAGCGTTAGTGATGGTGGGGTGTTTCTATCAAGCCTCAAACTTTAAAACTGTCATCCCGACGAAGGTCGGGATCCAAGTCGAATTAATGATTAAACCGGTACTCTACGAAACCAATTGAGCAAGCCATACTACGTCTACATCGTCACCAACAAACCATACGGAACACTCTATACCGGCGTGACCGGTGATCTGGTGAAAAGGACGTTCGAACACAAAAGCGGGTTTGTTGAAGGGTTTACCAAAGCGCACCGATTGAAGCAGCTAGTTTGGTACGAAGTACACGAAGACGTAATGGCAGCAATCACACGGGAAAAGCAGATCAAAGAATGGCGGCGGGACTGGAAGATAAACTTGATTCAGGCGATGAATCCCGATTGGAAGGATTTGTATTTGGATATTGTTTGACCGGTGCGACGAGATCTTGGGCCCCGACCTCCGTCGGGGCGACAGTTTTGCGAATGGTGGCTTTGAATATGGATGGTGGTTCACGAAGCTGCTCTTTCGAGGCTCCATTCTCAGCATGTCGTCCCGACGAAGGTCGGGACCCAAGTTAAGCGGTACGTGAGAAAAGATAGAAAAGACAAGAAAGACTCAGATAGATGAAAGTCGCACAAATACTCAATACCCTCGAATACGGCCCCGCACCCGAAGCCGCCAAACCCGCGCTCGATTGGATCGCCGAGCACGACGGCAAATTTGGCATCTTCATCAACGGCAAGTGGCGCGACCCATCTTCCAAAGAGTGGTTTGATTCGATCAACCCGTCGAACAACAAAAAACTCGCGCGCGTGGCACAAGCGAGCAAGAAGGACGTCGACGACGCCGTCAAAGCCGCACGTGCCGCATTCAAAGGCTGGAGCGCCACACCGGGCCACATCCGTGCCCGCTACCTCTACGCCATCGCGCGCCGGGTGCAAAAACATTCACGCCTCTTTGCCGTGCTCGAAACCATGGACAACGGCAAACCGATCCGCGAAACCCGCGATATCGATATCCCGTTGGTCGCACGCCACTTTTATCACCACGCCGGCTGGGCGCAATTGGCCGATAGTGAAATGCCCGACCATCAGGCACTCGGTGTGATCGGCCAGATCATTCCGTGGAATTTTCCGCTGCTGATGCTGAGCTGGAAAATCGCCCCGGCACTCGCGATGGGCAACACCGTTGTCTTGAAGCCCGCCGAGCTCACATCCCTCACCGCACTCTTATTCGCCGAAATCTGCGCAAGCGTTGGCCTGCCGCCGGGTGTGGTGAATATCATCACCGGCGATGGCCGCACTGGTGCGGCGATTGTGGACCACCCCGACGTCGACAAAATCGCTTTCACCGGCTCGACCGATGTCGGCCGCATCATCCGCCGCGCCACGGCGGGCACACACAAAAAACTCTCGCTGGAGCTGGGCGGCAAGTCACCATTCATTGTGTTTGACGACGCCGACCTCGATAGCGCCGTCGAAGGTGTGGTTGATGCCATCTGGTTTAACCAGGGCCAGGTGTGCTGCGCGGGCTC
>JANOEV010000202.1:0-6453 GCA_031413695.1 Burkholderiales bacterium | reverse complement strand
CGGAAAGCCCAGCGCACGCACCTACTCGGCAACCTCCGCTGACGCGTTACCCAGAATCGCGCCACCACCGACGTAGATCATCGGCCGCTCGGCCGACAGCAACATTTGCATGGCTTTTTTGATCTGCCCGCTATGACCCTTGTTGGTCGGACGATACGAGCGCATGTCGACGCTCGCCGGATAATGGAACGGCGCCTTGGCCATTGACACGTCTTTCGGTATGTCGACAACCACGGGTCCGGGGCGGCCGGTGGTCGCGATAAAAAACGCTTTCTTGATTGTCTCGGCAAGGTCGCCAACATCCTTGACCAGAAAATTGTGTTTTACGCATGGTCGTGTAATGCCAACCGTGTCACATTCCTGGAACGCATCCTGACCGATGGCATAAGTTGGCACCTGACCGGTGATGATCACCATCGGGATTGAATCCATATACGCGGTGGCAATACCAGTGATCGCATTGGTCACGCCTGGTCCGGATGTGACCAATGCCACCCCTGGACGACCGGTCGCACGGGAATACGCGTCCGCTGCGTGCACCGCGGCTTGTTCGTGTCGCACCAACACGTGCTTGAAATTTTTCTGTTTGTGAATTTCGTCGTAAATCACCAGCACCGCGCCACCGGGGTAGCCGAACACAAACTCAACGCCCTCGGCTTTCATGGCATGGCAGACGATCTCCGCGCCTGATAGCAATTGCGACTGTTCACTGGTTTGTTGTGGGGCGTCGGAAAGTTTCATTTATTTCACCGCTGGAAAATCGTGAATTGTTGACGTGTCGCGCCACCTGACCAGACAAGAATCTGGGGTAGTTGACAAACATTCAACTGGAAATAGTGGCTCTCACGTGACGTCGGAGGGGTAAGCAATACTGCGCGTGACGTCGCTGGGAATTTGCGTTTGAACCGGATTGCCGCTATACGACCGAGGATCGCCCATGTCATGTTGCGCTGCAAAACGCTACCTTACCATACTTATTGCCATGGTCAAGTGGTCGGACACGCTACCGGCCGCGTTTCTTGTTAGACTTCGTGCAAATTGCCTGCCGGCTTCCTGTCGGCGGTGGTCGTTTGAAATCGGCACGGCAATACAAACAAGCAACATTTCCAACGAGGTATATTCTGGCTTCCCGGCAACAATTGTCCGACTTTCTGGCCTCCGTCGAGCGCCGCGCCTTTAAGCAAGCCGTTTTTGCGGTCAAGGACGATGATTCCGCGCTTGATGTCGTGCAGGATTCGATGATGAAACTTGCCGAAAAGTACGCCGACCGCCCGGTTGAAGAATTACCGATGCTGTTTCAACGAATTCTGCAAAATAACATTCGGGACTGGTTCCGCCGCAGCAAGGTTCGATCGACGTGGACGACCCTTTTTTCATCGTTTGGGTCAAAAGACGAGGATGATGAGTACGATATTCTCGAGAGTCTCGCGACGCCGCAGACCACCAACGTGCCGGTATCTCCCGCGGACCAGCTCGAACAGGCACAGGTACTAAAAATCATCGAAGAGGCGGTTGAAAAGCTTCCCGGGCGTCAACGTGAAGCGTTTATGCTGCGTTATTGGGAGGAATTTGATGTTGCTGAAACCGCCGAAGCAATGGGTTGCTCGGAAGGCAGTGTGAAGACCCACTGTTCACGCGCCGTCAGTTCACTGTCACTACAGCTTGGCGCCAAAGGTATTACGCTTGACGCCTTGTCAAAACCGACCTAGTTGCCATTAAAATTGCCTAACGTCATGAATGAAAAGGACTTTTCAAAACAACTGACCGGCTATCTCGATAGCGGATTGGACCAGATCGCCGATCGCAATCTGGTCAAGTTGCACGCCGCGCGCACAAAGGCGCTGACGTTACACCGTGAGCCTGTACGCATTTTGGGCCTGGTAACCGTTTCAGGGCGGGTCCTCGAGCCAGCCTATTTCATTCGCAAGCCATTGTTTTGGTTGCCTATTTTGGCTGTCGCGATCGCGACCACATTTTTGTTCCAAGGCAACGCACCCGATGACCTGTACGATGCTTCGGGCGCAATTGATGCCAAACTTTTAACCGGTGAACTTCCGATCGACGCGTTTCTAGATAAAGACTTTGCAACATGGGTAAAAGAAAAGGAAGCAACACCACAGCCTTGAGCGTGACTGCTGTGCATTTTTTTGACCCTTCCGCCCGTCTGGGCGCATTGTCTGGTGTCGGCCATTCGATGGCACGACTAATCTGCGCGACATGGCTTGCGCTGTTTGCGAGCCTGCTGTTGACCGGCGCATTACTCAGCCAGATTGGCGCGGCGCAAGCCAACCCGGAAAAAACCGCGGATGATGCCAAAAAAGCTGAAAAACCCGCACGCGCGATTGCTTGGGAAAAAATACCCTCCGCCGAACGCAGTGTTCTTGCACCGCTTCAGCCCGAGTGGGCGAAATTACCCGGGCTGCAGCAGCGCAAGCTGCTTGGCGCGGCCAAGGAATATCCCAAGCTGGCACCGGTTGAGCAGGAACGATTCCGCGAACGCCTGAAGAGCTGGTCGTCGCTGAGCCCGGATCAACGCAAGTCGGCCCGTGACAAGTATCAATCTCTGACCAAGCTGCCGCCTGAAAAACAACAAGAGCTAAGGGACCGCTGGCATCAGGAAAAAGGTCCCGGTGTCGCCGTAACACCGACCGCGCCCGTGCCGCCGCCGGCGGCGGCACCCAAGTAACAGGTGGCACCACCGCCGCTCGCGCCCGACGATGGCACGACCAAAGCGCGTGCCGAGACCGCTCAGCCGCAGCCGCAAGATTTCCCCGTTCCGAGCGTTGGCAGGCGTCTCGCCGCCATTCCCTACGAAGGCCTGCTACTGCTTGCGCTGGTTTTGATCGCCGGCTTCCCCATTGCCGGGCTACGCGGCGCCGCGCTCGACGGAACCGCACATCTCGTTTTCCAACTCTATTTGGGCTTGGTTATTGCCGGGTATTTTGTATGGCATTGGCAACAACGCGGCCAGACACTGGCGATGAAAACATGGCGTTTTCGTGTTGTTGATCGTCAGGGCCGGATCCCGACCTGGCAACGTGCATTGCTGCGATTTTTCTGCGCGGCAATCTTTTTTGCGCCGGCCTGCGCCGGCCTGTTACTGCTGTTTTTCCCGGGGAGAATGAGCCCGGTCATCACCATGTGGTTCTTTTTTCCACTGGCGGCAACCTTGTTGTACGGACTGTTTGATCGCGAGCAACAGTTTTTACACGATCGTCTGGCCGGGACCCAATTGCGCGACGCACCGCCACCAATCAAGCGGTGACCCTGTTACCCGAGCAAACGCTTCGGGTATTCCTTTTGCACCAGCAGCAAACAGGCAACGGCAAAAAATGCCAGCAGCGGCAACAAGGCACCGACAAATGGCGGCCAATCGTTCAACACCGTCAAATGTCCGACCAATTGGTCGAGAAAGTACGCGCCGATGCCTATCATGGTCCCCAACACCAATTTCGCGCCGACACCACCTGCACGGGTTGATTGGATTGCAAATGGAATCGCCAGCAGCATCATCACGATCACGCCGATTGGCTGAAAAATTTTTGCCCACAACGCCACTTCATAACGCGTGCTGTTTTGTTTGTTTTCGCGCAAATGGTCGATAAACGCGTTGAGGTTGGAAATAGACATTTCCTCGGGCTTGACCCGCAACACTGACAACAAATCAGGCGTCATTGCCGAGCGCCATTCGGTCGTGGGCAACTTGATGATACGTGCCCGGCCGCTGTCCTTGCCGCCATCAAATGTGGTCAGTTCAACATTGCTCAGTATCCAGCGGTTTTTTTCGGCGTATTTCCCGCGCTCGGCAATGCGAATCGATTTGAGTCGGAACTTCTCGTCAAACTCAAAAATACGCATGTTGATCAATTCACTCTCGACCGTGACGTTCTGAATATTGACAAAAGCCCGTTCGTCCTTGACCCAGAAGCCGGAGCGGAACTTGCTGGCGATCACGTTGGTGGTTGCGGAAAGCCGCACCTTTTTTGCCACCTCATCCGCCGCGGGTGCAATAAATTCTCCGAACGCAAAAATGATCACGGAGAAAACAACGCCAACCAGCGCGGCAAGCGTCGCCAGTTTGAAGATTGACAAGCCGGAGGCGCGCATGACTGTCAGTTCCGATTGTGCGGACATTCGCGAAATGGCGTAAAGCGTTCCCAACAACGCGGCGACCGGGAAAATCAGGACAACGTGTGCAGGTTGCGACAAGGTCACATACAGCAGTACCGACATCAAACCGTAACTGCCCTTGCCCAACTCGCCAAGTTCGCGGATCAAATCAAACAGCGCAAACAAGGCAAGCAATGCCATCAACAAGAACACTGTCGCAATGGCAATCTCTCTGGCGATATAGCGAAACAGGATGCTCATTAACACATTATGGCATCCGCACCGTGGCGGACACGGTTTCGCTCACTAAGCAGCGGCACCGGCTTGGGCGTACGCGATACCGATAATGATGGCCCCCCAGGCCCAAAGAACCAGACCAAAGGCAACAAACGGGATATGCCGATCAGGCACGAATCGCGGCGACACAATGCGCGCGAGTTTAGTCACCGGGTTGGTGACAATCTTGAAAATGACGTAAATAAAATTCTGGTCGCGGTTGTTGCCGGCAAACAGGGCAACAATCCCCTGGCCGATCAGAGCAAAGCCGGCGACTTCAACAATCGCCTTGAATATCTTAAGAATAAAAACAACATCCATAAATACGAGGCCTTAAAAAAGAAGGCCCGCGCCACCTTGCGGTCGCGCGGGCCATGTGCTTCTTGACAACTTAATCGTATGCGCCGGCGGTATTCATTTTGTCACCCTTAATAACCGGGTAACGAACGTGTTCCACCAGATCCTGCACGTCCTGTGCAGGCGCCTTGGTCAACAGACTGACCACGATCATGACGGTCATACCGGCGGTAACACCGAACACACCCGAACCAATTGGTGCAATGGCGAACCAAAGATCCATTTTCGGTATACCCATATTGGTGAAGAACGGGTAGGTACGCATCATGTAGTACATGGTCACGCCAAGTCCGGCCAGCATGCCCAGGATCGCGGCGGGTTTATTTGCCCGCTTCCAGAAGATTCCCAATACCAGCGCCGGGAAAAACGCTGATCCCGCAAGCGAGAACGCCGCACCAACCAGGAACAGGATGTCACCCGGTTTTTGCGCGGTTACGCCAGCGGCGACAACGGCGACAATCAGCAAAAGGATCTTTGAAACACCGATCCGGCGTGCAGTTGTCGCATCAGGGTTGATCATCTTGTAATACAGATCGTGTGACAACGCATTGGCGATGGTTAGCAGCAAACCGTCGGCGGTTGACAGCGCGGCAGCCAAACCACCGGCCGCCACCAGACCTGAAATCACATAGGGTAATCCGGCAATCTCCGGTGTCGCCAACACAATGATGTCTTGTCCGATGGCAATTTCTGCCAACTGCACAATGCCGTCCTTGTTAATGTCGACGATACTGAGCAGCGTTTTGTCGACCGCCTGCCACGAGTTTACCCATTGCGGTAGATCGGCAAACGCCACGCCAACCACATTGGTATATATATCAAATTTCACCAACACGGCCAATGCGGGCGCCGTGAAATACAGCAGGAAGATGAAAAATAATGACCAGAACACCGACACACGCGCCTCATGAACCGACGGCGTGGTGTAGTACCTCATGAGAATGTGCGGCAATGCGGCGGTGCCAATCATCAGACTGAATACCAGCGCAAGGAAGTTGTTGCGCTTGTTGTCAGATGACTTTTGCTTTTCTTCTTCAGTCTTGCCGACACCGACAAATGGCGTGCCGTGCGGCAATGGCGCTGCGGCACGACCTGCCTGGCCCTGCTGACCTTTGAGTTGCGCTTCATACGCCTTCACGTCTTTAGGGAACGTATCAACGGCTTTTTCGGCCGCCTGAATCGCGCCGCCATCTGGTGTCGGTGCGGCTTTCAGTTCCTCAACCTTGGCCACCAACACTGCCTTGTCGGTGTTGTAGGAAGTCTCGGCACCCGCTTTCAGTTTTTCACCGGCCGCCTTGGCACGATCGGCAAAAATTTTGCGGACTTCAAGCTCCTTCGGATCAGCCGTGAGTTTTTTCTCAAGAACGGTCACTTTTTCAAGCACCGAACCATAGACCAACTGCGGCAATGGAATACCGGTTTCTTTAACCGACAGCCAGATCACCGGAATCAAGTAGGCAATAATCAGAATGATGTATTGGGCGACCTGGGTCCAGGTAACCGCTTTCATGCCTCCAAGGAAAGAGCAGACCAGAATTCCGCCGAGGCCGACAAACACGCCGATTTCAAATGCAAGCCCGGTAAAGCGGCTGGTGATCAGACCCACGCCGTAAATCTGCGCGACCACATAAACAAACGAAACAATGATCGCGGACAAAATACCAATCGACCGGACGATGTTGCCGCCGTAACGTGCGCCGAGAAAGTCCG
>JANOEV010000201.1:0-3555 GCA_031413695.1 Burkholderiales bacterium | reverse complement strand
ATCGCCCCCCGCCAATTCACGCCAATAGCCGGCGTATTGGTCGTCAAGATTGATACACGCAATCCCGTCGTCACGCAGCCCGCCATATATCTCACCCTTGGCTTGTGCGATGGCATCACGCGACCCGAGTTCACCGATATGCGCGGTGCCGGCCATGATCACCAACGCCACATCCGGCACCACCAGTCGGGTCAGGAAATCAATTTCGTTCAGGTGGTTCATGCCCATCTCAAACACGGCATAACGATGTCGGGCATCAAGCCGCAACAACATTTGTGGCACACCGATGTTGTTGTTGAGATTACCCTCGGTGGCCAGCACGTCATCCGTTTGACCGGTATGCGCCGACAAAATCGCGCGCAGCATTTCCTTGACGGTGGTCTTGCCGTTGCTGCCGGTCAACGCAATGATCGGCGTTGTAAAACGGCTGCGCCACTGTTGTCCCAGTTGCGCATACGCCCACAATGTGTCGCCGGCGACGATTTGGGCTGCCGGAAGGTCTTGTCTTTCAGACACCACGACTGCTGCTGCGCCGCGTGCAGCCGCCTTGTGGGCGTACTGGTTTCCGTCAAAATTTTCGCCTTTGATCGCGACAAACAACTCGCCCGCCCCGATGGTCCGGCTATCGGTGGACACGCCGGCAAACGACGCGTTTGCGGCATCCTTCGGTGCATGGAGTTGTGCGCCAAGCCGGCGCGCGCATTCGACCAGGGTCATACTCGCGCGGGATGCACTGGTCATTCGCTTCGCCCCTTCCATCGCGCCAACGCCTCGCGTGCGACTTCGACATCGCTGAAGTGGTGCTTTTGGCTGCCGACGATCTGGTAATCTTCGTGGCCTTTGCCGGCAATCAACACCACATCATTGCCGTGCGCCAGATCGAGCGAGGCTTGAATCGCCTGCCGCCGGTCTTCAATCAGATTGTGCGGCGCCGCGCCCACCCCTGCTTCGATGTCGAGCAGGATTTGTCGGCCGTTCTCTGTGCGCGGATTGTCCGAGGTGACAATGGTGAAGTCGGCATATTTCGCCGAGATCGCCCCCATTTGTGGCCGCTTGCCGCGGTCACGGTCACCGCCGCAGCCGAATACCGAAATCAGACGGCCCTTGTCCGGCACAATCGCGGCAATCGTTGACAACGCCTTTTCGAGCGCGTCCGGCGTATGGGCGTAGTCGACCACCACCAGCGGCTTGTTTGAATGATGTCCCGCCTGATCGGACGGACGAACGGTTTGCATCCTGCCTGCAACCGGCTTCAGCACCGCAACGATGTTGGCGGCGGTGGACAATGTAATGCCGCTGGCCATCAAGGCACCGATCACGGCAAGCAAATTGCCGGCGTTAAATGCGCCGAGCACATCGGTTTCCACCAGCGCCTCTTTGACATCGGCGTATGCACCGATACCGGATGTGTTGCCCAGCCAGCGTACCTTGAACGAAAGTCCGGCGGAACTGACGGCAATATCCTGGGCAACAAGATTGGCAAATTTTGCGCCGCCGTTTGTCGCATAGCGAATCAGCGCAATGCCCCGCTGCTCGACGCGCCCGGCAATTTCGCGACCCATGGCGTCGTCCACATTCACAACGGCGACCTTTAGATCACGGAAGGCAAACAACTTTGCCTTCGCCTCGCCGTATTTTTCCATGGTGCCGTGATAGTCGAGATGATCACGCGTCAGATTGGTGAATACCGCAACGTCAAACTTCACGTCGGCCACACGACCCTGATCAAGGCCGTGACTCGACACCTCCATTGCGCAGGCGGTTGCACCATCATCGGAATACCTGCGCAACATTTGCTGCACAACCAGTCCGTCTGGTGTGGTGTTACCGGATTCGCTCAACGCCCCAACCAACCCGTTGCCGATGGTACCGATCACAGCGGCGCGGCGTCCGGCGCGTTCCAGCGCTTGTGCGAGCCATTGCGAAACAGAGGTCTTGCCGTTGGTACCGGTTACACCAATCATCCAGAGGTCGTTGCCGGGATCGCGGTAGATGTGTGCGCCAACCGCGCTTGCGAACGCCTTTAATCCGCGTACACCGATTGACGGCACCTGCCAGGCGGCATCCCAGACAAATGTATCGTTGACATCACCTGTTTCATACAACACGGCTGACGCGCCACGTGAGATTGCATCACCAATGTATTGGCGTCCGTCCCGGGCCGCCCCCGGGTAGGCGAGAAAGACCGAGCCTTCCCGCGCATCAACCGACGACGCGGTTGCGTTGGTGATTTCAGTCGGCAGTGCGTCCAATGCCTGTAACAGGTCGCGCAAATTTTCAACTGTCATCGGGCGCTCGGCAGTCATTGTCATCCGCGCTCCCTGATGGCAGCTGTTACCAGCGGTGCTGTTCCCGGCGCGACGGTGGCGGCGTTGCGCGCCGTCCCCTCGCCCACAGCAGGTACAGGCACTTTTTCCGACAAACGCGCAGTCGCCGTTGCCGGTACCGGCGCGGACGCGAAATTCGGTGCGTCGGGTGCGACCCCGGCCATGCGCAAGGCCTGCGCCATGACGTTGGAAAATACCGGCGCGGATACGTCGCCGCCATAGATTTTTCCGGCGGATGGCTCATCGATCGTCACAGAGATGATGTACCGCGGATTTGATGCGGGGCCGTAGCCGACAAATGATGACAAATACACATTGTCAGCATATTGGCCATTGACCAGCTTTTTGGCGGTACCGGTCTTGCCGGCGACACGGTAACCGGGCACCTGTCCGCGTGTTGCGGTTCCACCCGCTTGTGTGACTGTCTCCAACATGGCCGCCATGGTACGGGCCGATTGTGGCGAAATAATTTGTTTGCCAATCACGTCCGCCTCACGCTTCATAAATGTGATTGGCAGCAGGACGCCGTCATTGGTGAACAAGGTGTATGCCCGCGCAAGTTGCAACGCCGACACCGAAATACCGTAGCCATACGACATGGTCGCCTGTTCGATCGGTTTCCATGTCCGCGCCGGCCGCAGGCGTCCGCTGGCTTCGCCGGGAAATCCGGTGCGCGGCGAGCTGCCAAAACCCAATTCGTTGTAAAGATTCCAAAGCGTTTCGGCGGGCAACTGCAACGCCATCTTGGTGGTGCCGATGTTGGATGACTTCTGAATCACTTCGGCGACGGTCATCTGTGGCAGCGGATGTGAGTCGGTGATGGTATGGCCGCCTATCACCATTTCTTTGCCCGTGGTCATGACGGTTGACGGCTTGACGATGCCGGCTTCCAGCGCCGCGGCGACGGCAAATGGTTTGAAGGTCGAACCCGGCTCAAAGGTGTCGGTAACGCTGCGATTGCGCATTTGTGCCGGCTTGAAATTCGCGCGGTTGTTCGGATTGAAATCCGGCATGTTGACCAATGCCAATACCTCGCCGGTTTTTGCGTCAAGCATCACCAGTGCACCACCCTTGGCGCGGTTTGCCTCGACTGCCGCCTTCAACTCGCGATGGGCCAGATATTGACTGTTTCATGCTATGCCCCTCACCCCCCTGACCCCCTCTCCCCGAAGCGGGGCGAGGGGGAGCACTAGAGCATTTTTGTCAGATTTTGTGCTTGTAGTCTGTT
>JANOEV010000200.1:0-4416 GCA_031413695.1 Burkholderiales bacterium | reverse complement strand
GTACGGCACGCCCGACGCGTACCGCCACTTGCCGCTGACGAGATAGCCACCATCGACAGGCTTGGCCGGCCGCTGGCCCGGAGAGTTGCCGACACTGAGCGGTGCAATGAAGTGACCGTCGGGGCCGAACACCTCCTCCTGCGCCTGCTGCGAGAACGACGAACCGAGTTGCAGCGCGTGGCCGGCGCCCAGGCACAGCAACCAACCACTGGACGGACAACCGCGGGCGATCTCGATGATCGTTCGGTAGAAGGTGCGGGTGTCGAACTCGTACCCGCCGAACATCCGTGGCTGCAAGATGCGATAGAAGCCGGCGTCGCTGAACAGTTTCTGCGTCTCCTCCGAGAAGCGGCTGCGGACCTCCGTCTTCTCCTGCTCGTCGACCAGATGCTGACGAAGGGCGACCGCGCGGGCCACCATCTGATCGGGCGTGAGACCTGGGTCCGGTACATCGAAGCTCATCGTGTCACCCTAGAACGCGTCGATCGCGGGCACCGATGTGGGCCATAGGAACCCCCATCGGTGGCCGCGATACGCCGTCGCTCAGCCGTCCATCTGACCGACGTGATCTCCTCCACCGCCATGGCCGCCATGGCCATCGTGGCCATCGTCCGGCGTGCAGCTGACCTTCGGATTCCACATCGCAAACATGCCCGCCGGGTTGTGGTTGTACAGCCAGACGTGCAACGAATAGTACGCAGGCAATCCAAACCGATTGCCTTCGAGAGTCGTGTCGAACGGTTGGCCGAACAGCGACGGCTTCGAGCCGTGGTTCGCGTCCCACGCGTCCTTGAATACGACGTACTCGAGAGCGACCAGTCGCCTGCGACCGCGATGGTCGGGCTCGTAGACCACCGCCTCCGGTGTCAGCGCATCGATCGCGCCGTCGCCGACCAGTGAGCCCTTCACGTAGTGCACGCCCATGGCGCCCATGTCGGGCATGTCGATGCAGGCGATGCCGTCCTTGTCGAGGAGCTCGCCGTACTCCGCCGCAGTGGCAACCGAAAGACTGCGGAACTGCTTGGTTGCCTTGCGTACCTGGTTGAGGCCCTTGCCGCCGCCATCGTGCGCATACGCAACGCCGGCACGCCGTTTAACAATCCAAAATTGTCGGCGGCATTGTTCACCGATGAGGTGTTGAAGAATAAACGCAATACCGAAGCGGTTGAGATCGGTACAAGCTCACTCGTCGTGGCGCGCGTGGTTGAATCCAATCCGGCGTTGTTGCGCCCGTTTGCCGATGTGCAGGTGCCGTTGATTCGACGCCTGGCGCGCGAAGAAGCGATTAATCTGGCCAAGCAGGATGGTGAAGCCAAATTGGCGGCGCTAAAGGCGGGCAAGGGCGAGGTGAAATTTCCGCCACTGTTGGCAGTCAGCCGCGCGGCACCTGGTGGACTGCAGGCACCGGTGATTGACGCCGCCATGCGTGCCAATCCCAAGACGTTGCCAACCTATGCAGGTTACGCCGATCCTTCCGGCAGCTTCACCTTGATTCAGGTTGCCAGGGTGATCGACGCACCGTTGCCGGACGAGGCAAAATTCAATGCAACACGCACCCGCCTGCAGCAATCGCTGGGACAAAATGAGCTTGTCTCAATGCTTGCACAAATGCGCAAGGAAAATGATGTATCGATTGCAAAAGGCGCAATAGATAAGAAGACCGACAAATAGTCTGTGGCGCAGGCCAAAAGCCAAAAAAAAGCCCGCGATGCGGGCTTTTTTTTCGTCGCTTGATCACAACGACGTATTTGGTGGACCGGAAAGATTGGGGCGCACGTCGGCTTTCATCTCAAACGGATCCCGTGGATTGGTCAGATTGGCAATATCGTCGAGTCGCATCTGCACGGTTGTCATGATTTTGGGATGGGTAATCACGTAAAACTTGTTTTCACGGATTGCATCGAAGGTGATGCGTGCGACATCTGCGGCGGAAAGTTTGCCGGAACTGACCGCTTTATTGGTCATTGACTGTGCGAGTTTCATCGACTCGGTCGGTGCGGCGGTATTCTTGAGGTCGTCGGGGCGCGCGCGGTGCGATTGGCTGATGCCAGTTGGTACAAACGCCGGACACAACACGCTGCAATGAATCCGCCCCGGCCGGCCTTGTGCCTGCTGTACCGCCTCCAAATCATGGAAAAGCGTTTCGGAAAGGGCAACCACGGCGTGTTTGGAAACGTTGTAGGCACCCATTAGTTGCGGCGACAACAGTCCCGCCATCGACGCCGTGTTGACGACATACCCTTCATAGTCCGGCTCCCGCTTGGCCTGTTCGAGCATCAATGGCATAAATACACGTACGCCATGAATCACGCCCCAGACATTCACGCCCAACACCCATTCCCAGTCTTTGACCGTGTTCTCCCAGATCAACCCACCGGAACCGACGCCGGCGTTGTTGAATACCAGGTTCACGCCGCCAAACGATTCAACCGCCAACCGGCCCAGCGCATCCATGTCATCGGCTTTGCTGACGTCACATCGTTGTGCAACCACCGAGGCGCCTTGTGCACGTAGCATTTGCACGGTTTCATCGAGCGGCCCTGCAAGCACATCGGCCAACACCAGCTTCATCCCCAGACTTGCGCCAAGCAGCGCAAACTCGCGACCAAAACCCGAACCCGCACCGGTAATAACAGCGACGCGGCCTTGAAAAATTTTCATATTGTCTTGTTAAAGTCTAATGGGGGCGGGCATTTTCAGGCATTTTTGCCTGAAAATGCTTGCTGAATAAGGTGTTTCGTATTTTACTTAGTGTGGCATCCCGGCGACGACCGTATTAAAGCCGCAATCGACATAGGTGATTTCACCGGTCACGCCGCTGGCAAGGTCACTCATCAAAAATGCCGCCACGTTGCCGACTTCTTCCTGGGTCACGCCACGACGTAATGGCGCGTGCTCCTCAAAAAATCCCAGCATCTCGCGGAAACCGGAAATGCCTGCCGCGGCGAGGGTTTTGATCGGCCCGGCTGAAATTGCGTTGGCGCGAATGCCGCGCGGCCCGAGGCTGGCGGCCAAATAACGCGTTACCGCTTCGAGGCTCGCCTTGGCGGTACCCATCGTGTTGTAGTTTGGCACCACCCGCTCGGCACCCAAATAGGACAGTGTCAGCAGGGCGGCGGTCGGATTCATCGTTGGTAACGCCGCCTTGGCCATCGCGGCAAAGCTGAAACTCGAAATGTCGTGTGCAACCCGGAAGCTTTCGCGCGACAAGCCCTCCAAAAAGTCGCCGGCAATCGCCTCGCGCGGGGCAAAGGCAATGGCATGAACAAAACCGTCAAAGGTGCCCCATTCGCGTTGGAGCGACTCAAAACACGCTGCGATTTCATCGTCGTTGGCAACGTCACATGGCAACACAATCTTACCGCCGAAGTCCGGCACCAATTTGTGTACCCGCTCGCGGATGCCTTCACCCGCATAGGTGAACGCCAGTTCGGCACCTTCACGGTGCATGGCTTTGGCAATGCCGTAGGCGATCGAGCGGTTTGACAACAAACCGGTCACCAGAATTTTTTTGTTGGCGAGAAAACCCACGGGTGTGCTCCTGCAAGACGTAAAATGAGCCCCAAGTTTAGCCGAATCATTCATTGAACTGACTTGCGCCAATTTCCGAGGGGTTTTGTTATCTATGTCGAGCCGGATTTTGATTGTTCGCCGCGAAAATATCGGCGATCTGGTTCTCACCACGCCGCTGATCCGCGCGCTGCGTCAGGCGATGCCGGACGCGCATCTGGCGGCATTGGTCAATTCCTATAACGCGCCGGTGCTCGACGGTAATACCGACCTTGACGCGGTTTTTGTTTATACTAAGGGCAAACACGCCGGATCATGGTTAGCCACCTTGCAAGCGCGGTTGGCGCAGGCGTGGCAGTTGTGGCAACTCCGCCGGCAACACTTTGACGAGGTGTTGCTGCCGGACCCGTGTTACAGCCTGCGAAATGTCAGATTGGCCAGATTTATATTGGCGGGGAGACCAAACACACGCATTGTCGGGTTTGAAGAGACTGAACATGGCGTCGCCACCGGCTTGGACGTGGTCATCTCCAAGGCGGATACGGGCCACCTTCATCAAGCGCAGTTCATGTTCCTTGCGGTGAAGGCGTTCGGCATCGATACACCACCGGCGAACACCCCGCCGGGCGCGGTTTTCCCCCGGAAGAGGTCGGTCGCCACCACCGACCAGCCGGCGCCAGGGGCCGCTCCGATCTCGATAGGCCTGCATATCAGTGCACGCAAACTCTCGCAGCGCTGGCCGGCAGCGTCGTTTGTCGCACTTGCTAGGCTGATTCAAGCCCACGACGGCGCGCGACTCAAGTTATTCTGGTCGCCCGGTGCGACAGATGATTTGCTGCACCCGGGTGACGATACCAAGGCGGCGCAAATCTTGGCTGCATTCGCAACATCAGCGCAACCTCAGGC
>JANOEV010000199.1:0-4755 GCA_031413695.1 Burkholderiales bacterium | reverse complement strand
GTTGTGGCGCGCAAATGCAACTGCGCCGACGCAGGTTGCCCAGTTTGATTTGATTCTCGACGTGCAATCCAAGCCTGCGTTTGGCATGCACCAGCCGCCGCAGGGCTATTTCCACGCCGCCGATTCGGACGCGTTTGCCCGCGCCTGTGCGGAATTGCCGGAGATGATCGGCGAATTCGAGAAGCCGAAGTTTTTTGCCTACAAAGAGTCTGTTTGTGCGCACAGCCGCTCACAGAAGCAGGGCTGCAATAAATGTATTGATATTTGTTCGACCAAGGCGATTACCAGTGCCGGCGACATCATCGCCGTTGATCCGCATCTTTGTATGGGCTGCGGCGCATGTGCAACGGTATGCCCGTCCGGGGCGATGAATTATCAGTATCCGCGTGTTGCGGATCGTGGTGCCGAATTGCGCGCGATGCTAGGTGCGTATTTTGCCAATAGCGCTGCCGGTAAATCGTCGATTGCACCGGTAGTCATGTTTCACCATGCGCCCGACGACGTAATTCAAAAACTGCCTGCGCATGTGTTGCCGGTTGAGACATGGCACGTGGCCTCAATCGGGCTCGATGTCATGCTTGGTGCATTGGCTTACGGCGCAGCCGGTGTGGTGGTGCTGGCCGAAGGTAATGAGGCCGCTGAGTACGCGGCAGCATCCCAAACCGAAATGCAGACCGGCGAAACCATTCTGCACGCGCTGGGCTACAGCGGTACCCACTTTGCGTGGGCAACCATCGGTGCGATGCCTTCGGTAATTGACAAGATCAATCAGGCGCAGGGCACAACTGCACGTGCGACATTTCATTTGTCCAACGACAAACGCGCCACGCTTGAATTTGCCATCGAGCATTTTGCAAAATTTGCCGCGACCAAGCCGACCGAGATCAAACTCGCCGCCGGCAGTATGTACGGTGCCATTGCGGTCAACCAGGACACTTGCACCATGTGTCTGGCGTGCGCCGGCGCATGTCCTGAATCGGCATTGATGGACGGCGGCGAAATCCCGCAGCTCAAATTTTTGGAACGTAATTGTGTGCAGTGTGGCTTATGCGCCAATACCTGTCCGGAAAAAGCCATCACCCTGGTTCCCCGGCTGTTGATGACCGATACCCGTAAGAAGGAAGTGGTTTTAAACGAAACCGAACCATTTGACTGTATTTCCTGCGGCAAACCGCTCGGCACCAAGAAACTGATCGACAACATGCTCGGCAAACTGGCGGGGCACTCGATGTTCCAAACCGAGGGTAGTTTGAAGCGGCTACAAATGTGCGCCGATTGCCGGGTGGTCGACATGATGTCGAACAAAAATGAAATGTCGGTCCTGACCGGCATGCCGATCAAATGACCACGGCGGCCGTCAAATTTGAAACGCCGCGATTGATCGCGCCCGAGGATCAGGCGAGGGCCGACTATTACGCGCTGCTGGCAAGCCTGTTTTTCCGGGCGCCGGACGAACGTTTGTTGCAGTCGATTGCCATTGCCGAGCCGCCGGAAGGCGTGCTGGCAACGTCCTGGCAGGCGCTTGCCGATGCTTCCAGCGTGGTGCCGGCCGAGGCGGTCAGCGAGGAATATGCGTTGACATTTGTCGGGGTGGGCCGGCCGCCGCTGATGTTGTTTGGTTCGTTTTATCTGGCCGGCTTTATGATGGAAAAGCCGCTTGCCGAACTGCGTACCGATCTTGAAAAATTAGGCGTCGCGCGGGTTGCCGAAGTACGCGAGTCCGAAGACCACCTTGCCGCACTTTGCGATGTAATGCGCTTTATGATTCTGGGCGACGTCACAACAAAACCGTTCGATGTTGCAGCGCAGCGAACATTTTTTTTGGCCCACATCAAACCGTGGGTTTTTGATTGCACAAAAGCAATTTTGGCGTATCATCAAACTAATTATTACAAGCGCGTGGCGGCATTCGCGCAGGCATATTTTGAGGTTGAATCAGAAGCATTTCAGATTGAAGAATGATTGTTAAATTGATGTCGACGTTAGCCGTGTCTCATACGAGGAGGTATGAAATGAAATCAAACCAAGCCAAACCAAACCGCCGCAATTTTTTGTTGGGTGCAACACTCGGGACGGCAGCCGCTGCAGCCGCCATCGTGACCGGCAAATCAACCGAACAAGTGAGTGCTGAAGTCGCCGCACTTGCGCCGGTTGAGGAAGCGCCAGCCGGTTACCGCCTGACCGCGCATATCGCCCAGTACTACGACACGACCAAACTGTAATCCGAGGAGAACATCATGCTGCTCACCAAAAAATCCACCGGGTCGGTGCAGAGAAGTACCTTTGCATCCACTTTTAATGCTGTTGTTGGCACCGTTGACCGCCGCGCGTTTTTAAAACGCTCAGGCATGGTTGCCGGTGCGGGCGCATTTGCGTCGCAACTGCCGTTCTCGATGATGCAAAAGGCCGAGGCGGCTTCAGCCGGCGGACCGAGTGTCGCCGCCGACGGCAAAATGGAAGTCAAGCGCACCGTTTGCACCCACTGTTCGGTCGGCTGCGCGGTTGATGCGATTGTGCAAAACGGTGTTTGGGTTCGTCAGGAGCCGGTGTTTGATTCTCCGCTCAATCTTGGTTCGTATTGCGCCAAGGGCGCATCGGTGCGCGAGCATGGTCACGGCGAACATCGTCTGAAATACCCGATGAAACTGGTGAACGGCAAATATCAGCGCATCAGCTGGGATCAGGCGATGAGCGAATTGTCGGAAAAGATGATGAAGCTGCGCAAGGACAGTGGCCCGGACTCTGTTTACTGGATCGGCTCATCCAAACACAACAACGAACAGGCGTATTTGATGCGCAAGTTTGTGTCGCTTTTCGGCACCAACAATACCGACCATCAGGCGCGCATTTGTCACTCCACAACGGTGGCGGGTGTGGCCAACACCTGGGGTTACGGCGCGATGACAAACTCGTATAACGATATGCAGAACACCAAGTGTGCAATGTATATCGGCTCGAACGCCGCTGAGGCGCATCCGGTGTCGATGTTGCACATGCTGCACGCAAAGGAAATGGGCGCAAAAATGATCGTGGTCGATCCGCGTTTCACACGTACTGCGGCAAAAGCGGATCAGTTCGTGCGCCTTC
The DNA here is from genome assembly GCA_031413695.1 of Burkholderiales bacterium. Taxonomy (GTDB): domain Bacteria; phylum Pseudomonadota; class Gammaproteobacteria; order Burkholderiales; family Usitatibacteraceae; genus UKL13-2. The sequence continues at coordinate 1,668 of JANOEV010000199.1, read as the reverse complement.
GTTCCGGCAGCGACATTCCGTTCTTGTATGGCATGTTGTGGCATATTTTCAGCAATGGCTGGGAAGACAAAAAGTATTTGAATGATCGTGTATTCGGCATGGAAAAGATCCGTGACGAAGTGATGAAGAAGTGGAATCCAAAAGCGGTTGAAGAGGCGTGCGGTGTGCCGGAAGCGGAAGTCTATAAAGTTGCCGAGACGATGGCGATGAATCGTCCGTCGACGGTTGTCTGGTGTATGGGGCAGACCCAACATACGACAGGCAACGCCATGGTGCGTATGTCCTGCATCCTGCAATTGGTGCTCGGTAACGTCGGTGTATCCGGCGGCGGCACCAACATTTTTCGCGGCCACGACAACGTGCAGGGTGCCACCGACGTGGGCCCGAACCCGGATTCGTTGCCCGGCTATTACGGTCTCGCCGAAGGCTCGTGGAAACACTGGGCCAAGGTCTGGAACGTCGACTACGATTACATCAAGGGCCGTTACGCCTCCAAGGCGATGATGGAAAAACCCGGCATGACACTGTCGCGCTGGATCGACGGTGTGATGGAGAAAAATGAGCTGATTGATCAGGATTCCAACCTCAAGGCGATTGTTTATTGGGGTCACGCGCCGAATTCGCAGACCCGCGGTCTGGAAATGAAAAAGGCGATGGAAGCGGTTGAATTGATGGTCATCATCGATCCGTATCCGACTGCGTCTGCCGCGATGCCGGATCGCAAGGACGGCGTTTATCTTTTGCCAGCGTGTACCCAGTTTGAATGTACCGGTTCCTGCACCGCGTCCAACCGTTCGTTGCAATGGCGCGAAAAAGTCATTGAGCCATTGTTTGAATCGCGCTCCGACCACGCCATCATGTACGACTTCGCTGTGCGCATGGGCTTTGGCGATCAACTGCTCGGCAAGCGCGACGGCAAGCAAAATATTGCGTTGACCAAAGCCGCTGCCGGTTATCAAGAGCCGGTGGTCGAAGATATCCTGCGTGAAATCAATCGCGGCGTCTGGACCATCGGCTACACCGGCCAGTCGCCCGAGCGCTTGAAGGCGCACATGCGCAACATGGCGGCGTTTGACGTCAAGACCTTGCGTTGCACCACGGATGTGGTCGACAAAGAAACCGGCTACAACATGAAGGGCGACTACTTTGGTTTGCCTTGGCCTTGTTATGGCACCGCGTCGTTGAAGCATCCTGGTTCACCCAATCTGTACGACACATCAGTGCATGTCATGGAGGGTGGCGGTAATTTCCGCGCTAACTTTGGCGTTGAACGCGATGGCATTTCATTGCTGGCCGAAGACGGGTCACATTCCAAGGGCGCTGATATCACCACGGGATACCCTGAGTTTGATCACGTGCTGCTGAAAAAGCTCGGATGGTGGGCGGAATTGACGGCAGACGAACAGGCCGCCGCCGAAGGCAAGAACTGGAAAACCGATTTGTCAGGCGGCATTCAGCGGGTGGTGATGCAAAATCATGGTTGCCATCCATTTGGTAACGCCAAGGCACGCGCGGTGGTCTGGAATTTCCCGGATCCCGTGCCGATCCACCGCGAGCCGTTGTACTCGCCGCGTCCGGATTTGGTCGCGAAATATCCAACGCACGACGACAGAAAAACATTCTGGCGTCTGCCGACCCTGTACAAAGCTGTGCAGGAAAAGAACAAGG
>JANOEV010000198.1:0-10354 GCA_031413695.1 Burkholderiales bacterium | reverse complement strand
GCCTATTTCATTGCCACAGTGATCATCTGTGTGTCGCCCGGCCCCGGCGCGTTATCAAGTATGTCGGCAGGAATGAAGTATGGCTTTGCGCGCGGCATGTGGAATCTTGCGGGGTTGCAAGCGGCGATTGCGGTAAACGTGTTCGCCATCTGGTTGGGGTTGGGCGCGTTATTGGTCGCCTCGACCATCGCATTCGACGTCATGAAGTATCTCGGCGCGGCATATCTGATTTACCTCGGCATCCAAAAATTTCGGGAAGAACCGGTGCCATTCGCGCAAATCGCCGCAGCGACAAGTTTCAACGACACCACACCGTTTGGCATTTTTAAGCAGGGATTGTTGGTCAACCTCACCAATCCGAAGGGTTTACTTTTCCTTGCGGCGGTGCTGCCACAGTTTGTCGACCCGGCCCGACCCACCGCCATTCAATATGCAATCCTTGGCGGCACCATGATCGTGGTGGATGTACTGGTGATGATCGGTTATACCGCGCTTGCCTCGACGATTCTGCGCATGCTCAAAGACCCCAACCACATTCGTTGGACCAATCGTGGCGTCGGCAGTTTATTTGTGGCCGCGGGTGGCGCGTTGGCGGTGTTTAAGCGGACCAACTGACGTCGGTCACATTCGGCACTATTTTGCGTCCGGACGAAACCATCATCAATTTTTCCCACCAAACACCAAAACCAAAAACAACAAGAACAAGATTCCCATCACCAGGAAAAAAATCTTCCAGCCGGATTTTGGTGATTCGCCTTCAACTTCACCGGTTTGCCCATTCACCACAAACCGGTAGGTCTTGCCGCTGAACAAATACGCCGACAGCCACATCGGAAGCAGAATATGTTTGAACGTCAGATGGCTGTAACGGGTGTTGAAGCTGGTAATACGTTGATGATCTCCGCCGATATCCTGGCGGATGAGTGATTGCACCGTCGCGTCAATTTGCTGTTTGCCCTGCACAAATGCGGACTTGAGATCCACCGAATATGCCTCTGCCTGAAAGCCGGTGATGTACTCCTCCTGATACGGCACCAGCTCGCCGGTATTCCATGTGCGAAGTTTCGAGGAAAACGCACTCATGATGGCCGAACCAATTGCCCCGCCGCCGGTGATGCCGAAGTTACTGTTCCCTTGATCGTTGGCACCAAATGCCGTTCTGGAACCCGATACCAGCACATCGTTGTGGAAAAAAGAAACACTGCCGGACACACTCGTCCAATCGGTGATGGTGCGTGTTTGGGTGACGCGCTCGCCACTCGAATTGGTGGTCGTATAACTCTCGGTACGGTCGTCGCCGCGCTGCCCGGCGTAGTCGGTGCTGGTGTTGGCGTCGAACGTCCAGAACGGCACGTACAGCCCCTTGATGCCACCGTCACTCTGCGCGTATTTCTTCAGCGCATTCGGCGCCATCCACAGCCCGCGCAACCATGCGCGCCATTTATCCTGTGCCTGCAGCTTGGTGATTTTGAACGGCACCAGTGACTTCGGTTTGATCTGGCGTTGCGCGTAGCTTTGGCTGGTGATCGGTGTCCCGCAAAAAATACACGCCGAGGCATAAAGATTGGCCGGCAAGGTTTGTTCGCCGCCGCAATTCTTGCACTTCAGGTGCTCCTGATCATGCGTTTCGTGTTCCGCTTCGAGTTTGGTCAGCCACGCATCGAGATCGAGCTCCTCGACAATCGTGGTTTCTTCGTCAAATTCATTGACCGCCCCGCAGAAGTCACATTTCAGGCTGGTGGTGCCGGGGGAAAACGACAACTTTGCCCCGCATGATTTGCAGGGAAACGCGCGCGTCTTGTCGGTCATCGCGTCGAGCGTGGTCTGTGACGCGTTGGGGCTTTCCATCAGGTTTTTGCGGGGCGCAGACGGCCCATCGACAGACAGTCAACAAATTCACCATTGCGAAATGAATCGTTCGGATGTGTGCCTTCAACAACAAATCCAAATTTCTTGTACAACGCGATGCCTGCTTTGTTATCGACATACACCTCAAGTTCCAGCCGTGAATACTGCAACCAGTTATCGGCGAGATCCAGCGCGGCGGCCATCAACGCACTGCCGACGCCTTTGCCCTGATAGGTATCGTGAACCGCCATGCCGATGGCGCCGACATGCCGCCGGCGGACTTGTTTTGCGGCAGGGTGTAAACCGAGATTGCCCACGACCTTGCCATCAACCACCGCGACCAGCATATGGCTGCCCGCAGGAAACTCGGCGAGGCGCGTCTTCCACATCTCGAGTGATGCCATTGGCAATTGCAGCGTATTCGCCTGCGCGACCGGCTGTGACATGACCTCGCAAACAGCGGCATAGTCCGACGGCTCGGCGGCGCGAATGGTGATGGTCATGTTGGGCAATCTCGCGCCCGCGCTGCCCTGGGGCAACGCGGGAATGGGTTTAGCCTGCCGGTGGCAACGGCGGCGGTGTATTGGCGAACAGCGAGGCGAGCTCGGTAACCTCGCCGGCTTTCACCCATTGCGCCATGCCGTTTTTCCAGACCAGCGTATCGCGTTTTAACTGCCCGCCGCTGGCTTGTGATTGCAGCGCAATCAAATCAAACGGCCCGGTCTGTGCACCACCGATGGCGACGTGAAACGCGACCGCGGTTGGCAACGGTGGTGGTGCGGCGCCGCCTGCATTCATCGCGCCACCCATCTGGTTGGCCATTTGCGCGCCCATGGCAAAACCTGCGCCGAGACCCATCCCCGCTCCGGCTGCCGAGTTGGGTGTGGTGGCGGCATCACGAATCGCACTCGCCGTTTCGTACTGTGTGTAGGCTTGTAAATTGCCCACCGCCGCAATCGCACCGCGTTTGTCGATGGCTTTTTCCACTTCTTCCGGCAGGCCGATATCCTGCACCTGCACTTCGCAAAGCTCCAGCCCCATCGCTTCAAAGTCCGCCCCGATACGCGCACGCAACATGGTGCCCATCTCGGTGACTTTGGCTTCCATATCAATGATGGAAATACCCAGCTCCGGCATCACTTCCTTGATGCGCAGGCCGATCTTGCCGCGCAAGTTTTCCTGCACCTGCTCGGTGGTGAAGCGCCCCTCGGTGCCGGAAATATCCTTGATAAAAATGCCGGCGTCCTTGACACGAATGGTGTAAATACCAAACGCGGTGGCGCGCACAATGCCGAATTCCTTGTCTCGCATGGTGGCCGGGCCGGGTGTACCCCATTTGAGATCGGTGAATTTGCGTGTGTTAACAAAATACACTTCCGCCTTGAACGGCGACTCGAACCCGTACTTCCAGCCCTTCAGCGTGGACAGAATCGGCATGTTCTGCGTGGTCAGCGTGTGCATGCCAGGCTTGAACACATCCGCCAGTTGGCCCTCGTTGATGAACACCGCCATCTGGCCTTCGCGCACCGTCAGCTTGGCACCGTACTTGATCTCGTTATTGTGGCGCTCGTAACGATAGACAAGCGTGTTGGACGAATCATCCAGCCACTCGATAATATCGATCAGTTCGCCGGTGAGTTTTTTGACCCAGTCAATCATGTGGTGCTCTCCTTATGTGCCTTTTGCAAAGAGGCTTAACCGCGCCGTCAATTGTAAAGCGGACGGCATCGCTATACTGCGAACTGCGGTGCAACATTATCACGAATCATTCTTCATTTCATGACAGGGATAAAGGGGAAATGCGCATGGGTATGACACTCTCGGAAATCAATATCTACCCGGTGAAAAGTCTCGGTGGCATCTCGCTCAAGGCCGCCCAGATGACCCCGCGGGGCCTCAACAACGACCGGCGCTTCCTGGTGGTTGACCCCGACAATCAATTGGTCACCCAGCGTGAGTTGCCCAGGATGGCCACCATCTGGACAGAACTGGTCGGTGGGCAGCTCGAATTCGCCGCGCCCGACCGCGAGCCGGTTCGCATCGATGCCGAACCGCGCGCCTTGCCGACGCGTATGGTGCAGGTGTGGGCATCGAGCGTCGCGGCACACACCGTGAGTGTCGAGGCGGATGAATGGTTGTCCGACTATCTTGGTGCCGACCTGCGGTTGGTGTACATGCCGGAAACCTCCAAGCGCGCGTGCGATCCAAGCTACGCACACAACAACGAAATTGTCAGCTTTGCCGACGGCTTTCCGGTGCTCATCACCAACGACGCCTCGCTCACGGATCTCAACAATCGGATTGTCCTCGGGGGCGGCGCGGCAGTACCGATGAACCGCTTTCGCAGCAATCTGGTGGTCAACGGTGCCGCGCCGTGGGCGGAAGATGACTGGGGCGAAATTGCCATCGGCGAGGCGGTGTTTCGCGCCGCCAAGCCCTGCGGACGCTGCCAGGTGACCACCACCGACCAGGCCACCGGTGACGTGCGCGGGCCGGAGCCGCTCAAAACGTTGTCCGGTTTTCGTGATACCGATCTGGGAACGTTGTTCGGTGTGAATCTGGTGCCGGTGAAGCTGGGCGCGGTGAAATTGGGTGACCGCGTAATACTGAAATAAGGCCGCTACCGGTACGGGAAAAATTTTCGAACCCCCAACTGGCAGGCCGATTCGAGCAAAAATGTCTGGGACGTGCCGCCGTTGCTGTTGTTTTGGATTTGACAACCTAGTATCTAACGTCAAACCTGTGCAGCCTGACGCTGCAGGCGGACGGGGCGAACGAGCGCTGGGTCAGGCTGCTTGACCATAACGAAGAATTATCAATCCGACGACCAGGGCAGCGATGGTTCCGGCGACCCCACCAGCTGTGAAGGGAGCGAGACCGAGAAATAACGCAATTCCGCCTGCGAGCATGGCGCAGACGAAGCCAGCAAGAACGGAAGTGCCGACGAGTTTAAATAGCGCGCGCGGGGACGTCGGCATGCCCCGGTTTCTGGTACCTGAAGTCTGGATTGGATCGGCCATAGATCGGAACGGCAGCCTAGCGTTTGAATTCAGCGGCGTGTGCAGGCCGCAGACCGTAGCACGTCGGCTGGCGCGAAGGGTCAGGCAGCATTATGTTACCTAGCCATGGCGGGGAGCGTTCTTGTACGCTGCCATAGCCGTGGCAAACCGCGCGACAGTTCCGGGCACGAGCGGCCGGTACAGATAGCGAAGGAGCCAGCCAGGAACCCATCGCCCGCGTTCTTCCAGCGCGACCCGGGCGCGCGGATGGTCCATGAATCGGAAGCCAGACACTCTGTATCCAGAGTCTGCCTTCTTGAACTCGATTCGGGAGAGGTGCTTCACCGACTTGTAGCCATAGTGCTTTGGTGCGATCAGGCGCAGCGGAGCGCCGTGCTCAACTGTAAGTGGTTCGCCGTCGAGCATATCGGCTAGCAATACATCAGGCGCGAGCAAGTCGCACAAAAGCATGCCGGTTCGCGCGCCGTCTTGGCCACGCAAAGCAATGAGGGTTGCATCCGGACGAGGACGCGCCGTTGGTACCACGACTTTGTCGTAGAAGTCGGCAAAGCGAACTCCGCTCCATCGAAGCGATCGATGACTCCACGTCGTGACGCAATGAAAGTCGCTAATTTGCTCAACCCGCGGCAGACCGAGCAGTGCGTTGGGAAGGTGGAGTTGGTGTTCAACATCGCCGATCACTTCAAGCTCAAGCCGCGAGGTTTCCTTGGGAAAGCGGCGTGCAAACTGCGTGAGGCCGAAACGGGGAAACGACGCAGTGTCCCGTTGCCCGGGAGGTAGTGGCTGGCTCATATAGGTCTATCCCGCATAACGCTCGAATTCACCGGCGCGAAGCGGCGAAGCGGGCGCGTGTCCGCCGCAATGTGTTGTTATGCGGCGGCTTACCCTCTTGCGTTCATGTGCCATCAGACCCCCGGACAACAATCTTTCCACCTGCCCGGTTCTCGTCTATTAATCTATGCGCCTGGATCAGCTCTTCGAACTTGAATACGGGGCCGGTCGTGACGACGAGCTTGTCCGCTTCCACGAGATCAACGTAGTTTTGCAGTTGTGTTGGTGTCATATCCGCGGCCTCGCCGCTATATGACGTGAGCTTGACCGCCGTGGGAACATCACCCATCGGCTGGAAGTGATCGAGCACCCACGATCCACCAAGTATCCCCGTCATGCAAACGATTCCGCCCCGCCCAACGCAACGCAACGAGTCCAGCAGGGTCGTCGCACCGACAAGTTCAAGAACCCTGTCATATGGCTGGCCGGTACCGGACGTGATCTGCGCCGCGAGTTCCCCTTGATCAATCCAGACCTCGTCAGCGCCGGCGGCCTTGAGCTCGGCGACCTTTTTGGGGTCACGGGTTGTTGTCCCGACCCGGAGACCGACTTTCTTGGCCAACGCTAGCGCAGCCATTCCGATCGACGAGGTGCCGCCGCGAATCAACAGCGATTTGGCGCGGTCTATTTCGAGCGCCGTGTACAACGAACCGTGGGTGGTTTGCAGCATCTCGGGCAATGCCGCAAGCTTCTCCCATGGCAGGTTGGTGTGCAACAAGAATACGCATTCGTGTGGCACCAGCGTGTACTCGGCATAGGATCCATCGAATTGTCGACCCATGCCGCCCATGATTGCGGCGACTGTTGTGCCGGGCGCCGCGTCAAGACCGCCCGGGTCAACGATTTCGCCGACACATTCGATGCCAAGGACACGCGGAAACGTTACCGTCGGCGAGTCGCCCCGTCGCGTAAACCACTCCGACCGATTCAATCCGAACGCCCGGACCCGTATCAGGGCCCAGCCGCGACGAGGTGCCGGAACAGGCATGTCCTCCAGCCGAAGCTTTTCCGGTCCGCCGGGTTCACGAATAACCCATGCTTTCACAATATCTCCCGACTAAGGCTGCATTCCACCCAAAAACCCGTTTATTGGCGGGCGTTCCCAGCCAATATTGCCCGAAACATGCCGCCAATAGTCGTGTTTGCAAAAAACGCCCCGCACATTTACCAATGGCGGGGCGTTTTGATCGGCAGGACTAAAACCTAGGCGTGTTTTTTGTGCGGCTTCAACAACCACGCTGCCAGTGCCGGCAGCAAGAAAATCGCACCGACCATGTTTAAAAAGAACATGAACGCGAGCAGAATGCCCATGTCGGCTTGAAACTTCAGCGCCGACATCGCCCAGGTGCCGACACCGAGTGTCATGGTCACCGCCGTAAAAATCATCGCGGTGCCACGCTCGCGCAGTGCAAGGAAAAACGCCTCGGCGAGCTCTTGGCCCTCTTCCATGTGGATTTCGATGCGGTCGTAAAGATAAATACCGTAATCAACACCCACACCAACACCCAGTGCGATCACCGGCAGGGTCGACACTTTCATGCCGATGCCGAGCATTGGCATCAGGGCTTCGCAAAGGATCGACACAATCGCCAGCGGAATCAGAATACACAGCGTCGCGCGCAGGCTGCGGAAGGTTGCCAGACACATCAGCATCAACGCACCAAAAATGGCACCGTGCATTTCGAAACGCGCCTTGTCAACCGCTTCGTTGGTGGCGGCGGCCACACCCATGTTGCCGGTGGCGAGTTTGAATTCGAGGTTTTTGTTGTTGCCCTCAACGGCAAAGTTCTTGACCTCTGCCACCAGGCGCCGCAGCGTGTCGCCTTGTTGATCGGTGGTATTGACCAATATCTGCATGGCCGAGCAATCGGGATTCAACAGGCCGGTCGAGGTATCAACCGGCGTGACGCTTTGCGCCATGGTCGATGGGTCGCGCGGCAACTGGCGCCAGCGCAGGTTGCCCTCGTTGAAGCCGGCGTTGATGGTTTTTGCCACGCCGGGCAGCGAGATGACTGATTGTGTACCCGGCACGTTTTGCATGTACCAGTCAAATTTTTCAATGCCGGTCATGACGTCATAGTTGGTGCATGCGCCCTGCACGTCTTTGGTCTGGGCCACCACGCCGAGTGTGTTCACACCGATGGCGAACTTGGATACGATCATGGCGTTATCCATGTTGTAGCGTGACTCGGCACGCAGCTCCGGCACGCCCTGGCCATAATCGCCGACCTTGAGCTCCTGCGCCTTCCACAGGCCAAACGCCAACACCAGCACGGCGACACCAATACTCCATACGGCGTGTTTCCGGTCCGCGAACTTGGCGGCGCTGCGCCAGAGGCGATCAACACGTGCTTCCTGTGCGTGTTCCTTGTCGAGCGCTTTGGGCGACATCTTCAGGTACGACAGCAGAATCGGCAGCAACATTTTATTGGTCATGATCATCCACGCCACACCCAGCGAGGCGGTGATGCCGAGCTCACGCACGATATCAATCGGAATAATCAAAATGACAGCGAAGCCCAGAACGTTCGTCAGCAACGCGAGTGTGCCGGGGATGAACAAATTGGCAAAAGAATGTTTGGCGGCGTCGAGGCTACTCATACCGTCTGAAACCGCGCGTTCCCATGACTTGGTCATCTGCACCGCGTGTGAGACGCCGATGGAGAAAATGAGGAACGGCACCAGAATCGACAATGGGTCGATACCAAAACCAATGATCGGCAGTGTGCCCAATAACCACAACACCGGCATCATCGCCACCACCAGCGAAATCGCCGTGAGCTTGACGTCTTTGACAAACCACCACATCAACGCGGCGGTGATGAGAAAGGCAATGCCAAAAAACATCACCACGCCTTTTGCGCCGCTGGCGATATCACCGACCGCCTTGGCAAAACCGATGATATGTACCGTGTGATTGGGGCCTTCATACTTGGCGCGCAGGTCGTCGAGCTGGCGCGAGACCTCGAAGTAGTTGAGCTTCTTGCCGTTGCTCGGGTCAAACTCCAGCAGACCCGCCGACACCAGCGCACCGGAAAAATCCGACGCCACTGTGCGGCCGATTTCGTTGGACTTTTGCACATTGCCCTTGACGATTTTCAGGTCTTCATCGGTCCCCTGAAAAGTCGCCTGCACCACGTTGCCGCCGGCAAAACCTTCTTCAACAACTTCGATAAAGCGGGTATTTGGCGTGAACAGCGATTTGACGCTGGGGCGATCAACACCATTCAACAGGAACACGTCATTGGTCAGGTCTTTCAACTTGGCCATGAACTCCTTGTTGTAAATATCACCCTGTTTTTGCACCAGCGCGATCGCCACCCGGTTGGCGCCACCAAAAACCGTTTCATACTCTTTGTACACTTTCATGTACGGGTGCTTGAGCGGCACCATCTTGTTGAAGCCCGCATCGACCCGTAACTGGCTGGCCGAGATCAGAAAGCCCAGCGTCATTACGCTGAAAATAATCAGCCACATCTTGCGGCGGTTGAAGATGAGCGCGGAAAACTGATTGATGAGTTTTTGTAGTGTCATGGTCGCTTCGCGTCAGGTCATGTGCGTTGGTTTGAAACCGGTGCGTTGGTACCGGAACGATGCCGATTCATTAAGTGTGGCCGATGGACGGTTATTTTTTTGCTGTGGCAGCCACCAACGGTACGTCGCGTACGCCCGATTCGCCAACCACAAGCAGCATATTGGCGGCACCGGCGACTGGCGCAGCCAATGGTTTGGTGGTGCCGGAAGCCAGCGCCGCAAATGATTTGCCACCGTCGCGTGACATCAACATGGTGCCGGACAGTCCGGCGAGCACGATGGCACCATCGGCAAGTTTTGCGGCCCCCATGATCGATGCCTTGGTGCCGGCGTCAATCATGGTCCACGATTTGAGAGCAGCATCGTTCGAGCGATAGACGTTGCCGCGCAGTCCGTAAATTATCACCGCACCATCATCGGCGTGGACCGCGCCAAAAAAAGAACCCTTGTAAGGCGACGCAATACGCGACCAGTTTTTGCCATTGTCGGTTGACAATGTCAGTGTCCCAGCCTCACCGGCAATGAACAGCCGGTTGTCAGCAAGCTTGATGATCGCGTTCAGGTGGCGGTCTTCATCGGAAGATTTTTCGGCGTCGTCGGCAAAATCCATCGCCTGTCCTTTTCCCGGCTTTTCACCGCGACCGCCCCGGCCGGCAGGTTGCGCTTTCGCCGGTTTTGCCGCGGCAGCCGGTTCGATAAGTTTGCGTGGGGCCCATGACTTGCCGGCATCTGTGGTCTCGTAATAGGCACCATATGCACCAACCGCAAAACCGGTGTTGGCATCCGTAAACACAATGTCCATCAACGCGCGTGGATTCTTGTCCGACGAGTGCACCTGCACCCATTCCTTGCCCTGATCGGTCGATTTCAGGATCACCGAATCATGGCCCACCGCCCACGCGGTATTGGCGTCGGAAAAATAGACGCCGTTGAGCAGCGGTAGGTTTGCCGGCGATTTGGCGCGCGCCCAGGATTCACCGTTGTTGTCGGAAAAAATGACGTAGCCGCGATCACCAACGGCAACCAGTCGATTGCCGGAACGCGCAACATCGGTCAACAACAGGCGTGAGGTGGATTGTTTGGATAATGGCCCGGCCGAGGGCAGCACCGCCGGATTGATT
>JANOEV010000197.1:0-3112 GCA_031413695.1 Burkholderiales bacterium | reverse complement strand
CATGATGCTGCCGAAACCGGACGAAGTACGGATCGTCGCGCCATGAGGCGCAAGGACGGTGAAGTCGAGTTCGATGCGCCGCAGTTCCGAAGTGCAAAACCAAACGATCAATACACAACCACTGATGTTGGTTGCCGGTGTTGCAACCTACCGTGCATGGCAGCAGCAGGGTGGTGCGATGCCTTCTTATTTTGCAGGCCACAGCCTCGGCGAGTACACCGCACTGGTGGCATCTGGTGCGCTGGCATTTGCCGACGCCGTACCGCTGGTGCGTTTCAGGGCCGGTGCGATGCAGGCAGCCGTGCCCGAGGGAACCGGCGGCATTGCCGCGATTTTGGGGCTTGATGTCGACGTGGTTCGCCAGGTGTGTTTGGATGCGGCGGGTCCTGACGTGTTGGAAGCCGTGAACCTGAATTCGCCAGGCCAAATTGTGATCGCCGGCCATCGCGGCGCGGTCGAGCGCGGCATGGCGCTGGCAAAAGAGCGTGGCGCAAAACGCGCGCTGATGTTGCCGATGAGCGTGCCGTCGCATTGCGCCCTGATGCAACCGGCCGCCGACAAACTGCGCGAATATTTGAAGACGATCAACGTCACCGCACCCGCCATTCCGGTGGTGCAGAATGCCGATGTCAAAATGTTTACCAGCGGTGATGATGTCAAACGTGCATTGGTCGATCAACTGTACCGGCCGGTACGCTGGATCGAAACCGTGCAAATGCTTGCCGCCGGGGGCGTTACCACGGTGGTTGAAAGTGTTCCCGGCAAAATTTTGACCGGCTTAAACAAACGAATTGTGGCTGAGTTGAGCTGCCTCGCGGTCACGGATTTGGCGACGCTGGATGCAGCCGTCGCGGCCACGAAATAAGGGCGATGCCATGACAAAACCATTGGATGGAAAAATTGCGTTGGTGACCGGTGCGACGCGCGGTATCGGCGCGGCAATCCTGGAGGCGCTGGCCGCCTCGGGTGCCACTGTGATTGGCACGGCGACCACCGAAGGCGGTGCGGCGTTGATTCAACAGTCCATCGAGCGCGCTGGTGCGACCGGCGCGGGCATGGTGCTCGACGTCAAGGACGCGGCGCAATGCGAGGCACTGATCAAATCCGTCGAGGAGAAATTCGGCACGGTCGCGATCCTGGTCAACAACGCCGGCATCACCCGCGACAACCTGATGATGCGCATGAAGGATGACGACTGGTCGGATGTGATCGAAACCAATTTGTCCGCGGTGTTCAGATTGAGCCGGGGTGTGATCAAGGGCATGATGAAGGCACGCAGTGGCCGCATCATCAATATCGCGTCGGTGGTTGGTTTTATGGGTAACCCCGGCCAGGTAAATTACGTTGCCGCCAAGGCCGGTATGGTTGGATTCACCAAAGCACTCGCGCGCGAAGTCGGCAGCCGCAATATCACCGTTAATTGTGTTGCGCCCGGCTTCATCGAAACCGACATGACCAAGGGGCTGTCGGCAGAGCAGGTAACAAAGTTGGTTGCCAACGTGCCGTTGGGCCGGCTGGGTCAGGCAAAAGATGTGGCGGAAGCGGTTTTGTTTCTCGCCACCTCAAATGCGGACTATATTACCGGCAACACCATTCACGTCAATGGCGGCATGCACATGGAATAGTGGCACGGTGGCACAAAAAGGGAATATTTGACCTTCCACGCGCAATTTTGTGGTTTTGGTAAAATAGCGTTGTTTATTTTTTTAAGGATGTAACACATGGATAACATCGAAGCACGCGTCAAAAAGATCGTCGCAGAACAACTCGGCGTGGCTGAAGCTGACATCAAAAATGATTCGTCATTTGTCGAAGATCTGGGCGCGGACTCGCTCGATAACGTCGAACTCGTGATGGCGCTGGAAGAAGAGTTCGAAACCGAAATTCCGGATGAGGCGGCCGAAAAAATCACCAATGTGCAGCAAGCCATTGATTTCGTTACTGCAAACCTCAAAAAGTAATCGTCCTCGCACACCATGAAGGCTGTCGGTCAGCATTGATCGGCAGCCTTTTTGCATTGTGCCCGCCGGTCAACGGCGGGATGCGGTAGATTTTCAGTATTCACAAAACAGGGTTTCAACATGGGCAAGCGTCGTGTCGTTATTACAGGTCTGGGCATTGTTTCGCCGGTGGGCAATACCGTCGCCACCGCCTGGGACAACATTGTCAACGGGCGGGGTGGTATCGCACCGATCACGCGTTTTGACGCGAGTGTGCTGCCGACGCGGATTGCCGGCGAGGTAAAGGGCTTTAATGCCGCAGACTGGATGTCGCCCAAAGAGGTGCGCCGCATGGATACCTTTATCCACTACGGCCTGGCGGCAACCAAAATGGCGCTGGCTGATTCAGGTCTGCAAATCACCGAGCAAAACGCCGAACACATCGGCGTAAATGTCGGCTCCGGTATCGGCGGTCTGCCGATGATCGAAGAGAACATCCGTGAAATGATCGCCAAAGGGCCGCGCCGTTTGTCGCCGTTTTTTGTGCCGGGCTCGATCATCAATATGGTTGCCGGCATGATTTCGATCCAGTTCGGCGTGAAGGGGCCAAACGTTTCGATGGTCTCGGCGTGTACCACCGCCTCGCACTGTATCGGTGACGCCGGCCGCATGATCGAATACGGCGATGCCGACGTGATGATCGCCGGTGGTGCCGAAGCGACGATTTGTATGGCGGGTATGGGTGGCTTTTGTTCGGTCAAGGCGCTGTCGGAGCGCAATGACTCACCGGAAACCGCCAGTCGCCCGTTCGACCGCGACCGTGATGGTTTTGTGCTCGGCGAAGGCGCCGGCATCCTGATCCTCGAAGAACTCGAGCACGCCAAAGCACGTGGCGCACGCATTTATGGCGAACTGCTGGCGATGGGCATGAGTGCCGATGCCAAACACATCACCGCACCGGATATGGACGGTCCGCGCCGCGCCATGCTGGCGGCGCTGCGCAACGCCGGGGTCAACCCGGCCGAGGTGCAGTATTTGAATGCACACGGAACATCAACGCCGCTCGGCGACAAAAATGAAACGCAGGCGGTGAAGGCGGCGTTTGGCGAACACGCAAAACAGCTGGTGGTCAATTCCACCAAATACATGACCGGCCACTTGCTCGGCGCGGC